>JACYMB010000128.1 GCA_015272205.1 Synechococcales cyanobacterium T60_A2020_003
GAACGCAAAAGCAACGCTGGGCGCAAGGCTATCGATGTGTTGCTGATGTTCAAACAACTGGGGACCTCGATTAATTCCGTTTTGACGATTGTAGGATCTCAAGTGAGATCGAAAGACCTCTGCTAGAAACGCCGCCTACTTGACTTTCAAGACAATCGCCAATCTTGTAGGGCGGATCGCCTTTTCTTAAGAAGATGTGCGATCGCCTTTTGGAGTCGGGAGGAGCGATCACTGATTTGGATGAAGAAGGGGCGATCGGCCTTTGTGGAGAATCAGGAGCGATCGCTGATTTAGATGAAGAAGGGGCGATCGCGCTAATTTGAATCTTCAAAGAGAGTTGGAAAGTCGCGACGACCGCTTAGAACTCGGAGAATTTCGATCCCATCGTCCAGAACTCTGTAGAAAATAATGTAGCCGTCTATTGACAATCCTCGTAGACCTGGACGGATGTACGCATAGCTCTTTCCACTGTTAGGAAATGCAACAAGCTGTCGGCATTTTTGAGCAAAGGTTAGGAAAAAGCGTTCGCCTGCTTCAAGGCTTGTTTCTGCGAAATAGTCGGCAATTTCGTTTAAGTCTTGGCTGGCAAGAACGTTGATAACATAGCGACTCATGCCTGATCTGTTGGCTGAAACCGTTCTAAAATGCGATTCACAAAGATTTCACCGTCTATTGGAGGGGTGTGGTGGGAGGTATCCATTGCCGCATCAATCTTGACTCGAACGGCCTCAACCCAGTCTGCCTCAGAGCGTTCGTATTCTTCTAGAAGTTGCAGGGCAAGTTCTAAAACCTCTTCAGCAGATTGGTACTTTCCAGTTTGAAGTTTGGTTTGGATAAAGCGCTCTTGATTGGGGGTGAGGCTAATACTCATAGGAAACTTCTACTTAAGCTAGTTCCTCTATTTTAGGGCGATCGCCTTTGATGGCGGAAAAGGATGTATGGAGAAGATAGGAGCGATCGCCCTTAGTGGAGAATCAGGAGCAATCGCCCCTTCCAAGATCCCCGACTTCTTTTCAAAAGCGAGATGATCCTGTTAGGCAGCGCAGAAGAAGTCGGGGATCTATGCCCCAAATAGGAGCGATTCTGCTTTGCAGAGGCTTCGCCAACGCCTTTTGTGGAGAATCAGGAGCGATCGCCTTTTGGATTAGGAGGGAGCGATCGCTAGACTGTAGATCCTGCGCCAGTACCGTTACTCCACCAGCTTCAAGACAATGGAAATTCTTCAATAGATACTCGATACTATAGACCATGCAAAGGGAAAAACCATGACTCAAACACAAACCACAGAAATCATATTCCTAGTCGAAGAGGATCCCGAAGGCGGATATGTAGCAAGAGCAATTGGGGAGTCTATTTTTACGCAGGGTGAAACTCTGGAAGACCTGCGGGAAATGGTGAGAGATGCTGTGCAATGTCACTTTGAAGATCATGAACGCCCTAAGCTAATTCGACTGCATATTGTGCGAGATGAGGTCATCGCTTCATGCAGTTGCCAAGGGACTTAACGGGCTCGCAACTTATCAAAGCTCTGGAAGTTCTAGGGTATACGGTTACTCGACAAACAGGCAGTCATATTCGAGCAACAACGCAGGAAAACGGAGTACATCACATCACAGTTCCGAACCACAACCCTATTAAGCCCGGAACCCTCAACGCAATCCTAAAAGACGTAGCCAATCACTTTGAGATCGATCGTGATGAGTTGTTGAGGCAAATCTTTTAGAGAAGAGAGAGCGATCGCCGTTTGGATTAAGAAGGGGCGATCGCCTATCCTTAAGATCAAGGGAGCGTACTGGAGTGAAGCCACAACTATGACTATGGGTAGCCGGCATGCCTATTTCACACCAGACGAATACTTAGCCATTGAACGCATTAGCCCCATCAAACATGAATATCTGCAAGGTCAGATGATTGCGATGGCGGGAGCCAGTAAAGCTCATGTCATTATTACCGGAAACCTTTCGGCTCAGTTTGTTAATCATCTACGCGGTACAGGCTGTATTTCCTACGCTGCCGATATGAAAGTCCGCCTTCCAGCCCTAAATATTTTCTATTATTCCGACTTGTCCGTAACCTGCGATGAGCGGGATCGTGCTTCCAATGAAGACTATATCTTGCATCCCAAACTGATTGTCGAAGTCCTATCTGACTCTACCGAAGCCTTTGACCGTGGCGACAAATTTTCCGACTACAAAACAATTCCAGAACTACAGGAATATATTTTGATTCATCAGAAACAAATCTTGGTTGAACAGTTTCAGCGTAAAGCCGATAGCTTGTGGATGCCTCGCATATATCGAACGGGTGACACGATCGAGTTTGTCAGCATTGACCTCCCATGCGCCATCGAAACCCTCTACGAAAACATCGACCAACTGTCCTAAAGGATAATTATTCCTTTGATATAGCGCTAGCCATATCGGTTAGGACATTTTGGTGGGGCGATCGCTCTAAAACCGCTCTCCCTAAAGCAACGGTTGGCACACAACTCGATTCCGCCCCTGCTCCTTGGCCTGGTATAACGCCTTATCTGCCTCATCAATCAGTGTCATCATCGACATGCCCTTAGACGGAATCGTGCTAGCAACGCCCAAGCTAATGGTGACGAAGCGTTGTTCACCGCCTAAATTCCTATGCAGGATCTTGAGATCGGCGATCGCCTGTTGAATCTCCTGGGCAATCTGCGTCGCACCCGCTTGATCCGTATCCGGCAGAATCACCGCAAATTCCTCACCCCCATAACGGGCTAACAGATCACTCGGACGCTTCACCACCGACTGCGCAGCCTGGGCAACCTGGACCATCTGCAACTCTTCGGCCTTTTGTTCTGCCTGTGCCAACAGTTCCGCCTGCTTCACTGCAACCCCAAGGTGCGCCGCAACCTGCATGAGAAATTGCACTTGGGTGTCTTGCCATTCGTAGGGTTTGGAATGCTGATAGGCGGCCAGTACGCCCCACAACCGCTGCCCAATGAAGATTGGAACCGTTGCGTAGGCTCGAATGTGAAATTGCGCCAGGATATCGAGGTGGCATTGAGACAAGTCAGCTTGATAAACATCCGTCACTACGAGGGGCTGGTTATCGCGATAGCGTCCGCCTTGGTGTTCTTGCAGGTAGGAGTCGTTCCAGACCGTTTTCTTGCCCAGCGCTTCAAGGGCGTTCCAACCGGGCTCTGCAAGTTCAAACTCGCTGACGAACTCGCCTCCCCAATCGTCACAAAAACGGTAGACGGCGACTCGTTCAACTTGGAGTAACTTACAGGTTTCCTTGGCTGCCGTCCGAAAAATCGTTTCCAGATCCAGGGAGGCTCGAATTTTGCTAATGACACGATTCAGCATGTGCTGCTGCTGGTCTAGCAGTTGCAGATGTAGCGATTGCTCTTGAAGTTGTGCCCTTAAGGTTTTAGGCGTTGGCATGCCACCTAGCCAACACGCAATGCTGACTATAGGCTGCATGATTAAGCGACGACCAACACGCAGAAAAGACACGAGCAAGAGGGACGAACACAGGGTGCATCAACGACTATCACTTTCATTTAATACCTAAGGCTGCAAGGTATACAGATCTTGTAACCTAAGCATTAGCGTTGGTAATCCTGCCGGGAGTGACGTTCTGGACATCCGCGACTATAAGACTCGAAGGACGCTGGCGATCGCCTCAATCGACTCGTAGCTGCGAATTTCCGCTAAGGCTTGGTTAAAATCACCTTCGCGTACGTCGTGGGTAATCACCACAATTTCGGCACGCTCATCCTGGCGATCAATCTGCACAACCGATTCTAAGCTGACATTGTGATCCCCAAAGCAAGTGCCCAATTTACCGATCACCCCTGGGCGATCTTTGGCAATCACACGGGCATAGAAGCGGGTGGACAGCTCGGTCATCGGCGTGACGGTGCAGTAGTGCTGATGGGAGCAGGCCAAGAGCGGATCGAGGGGTTTATCCTGGGGGGCAACGCTAGAGCCGCGATCCACGGTGAGGATGGCCGCAATGTTCAGCACATCGGAAACCACCGCACTCGCCGTTGGCCCCGATCCGGCTCCGGGGCCAAAGAACATCACCTGTCCCACCGGATCACCTTCAATCAGGATGGCGTTGTAGACCTGGTTGACACTGGCGAGGGGATGATGCTTGGGCACCAAGGTCGGATGAACCCGAATTTGCAGATGATCAGGTTCTTGAAACTTGTCGGCGGTGGAGTCGGTGGTTGAGTTTTCGCGTTTGGCGATCGCCAACAGTTTGATCGTAAATCCCAACTTATCGGCGTAGGTAATGTCCGATGCCGTCACCGTTCGAATTCCTTCGCAATGGACATCGGCCAGTTTGACCCGTCCCCCAAAGGCCAGGGACGCCAGGATCGCGATTTTATCCGCCGCATCCAGTCCATCCACATCTGCCGTGGGGTCGGCTTCGGCATACCCCAAGCGCTGCGCATCAGCCAGCACATCGGCAAAGTCGGCTCCTTCCTCCTGCATGCGGGTCAGGATGTAGTTGGTAGTGCCGTTCACAATCCCGGTAATGGAATGAATGCGATTGGCGGATAGGGATTGCTTGAGGGGTTCAATCACCGGAATGCCGCCTCCCACTGCCGCTTCCAGCAACACGTAGACGCCTGCCTTTTCGGCAGCGGTAAAGATCTCGTCGCCATAGCGGGCGATTACGGCTTTGTTGGCTGTGACGACGTGTTTCTTGTGGGCGATCGCCCTCAGAATTAACGACCGAG
Source organism: Synechococcales cyanobacterium T60_A2020_003 (assembly GCA_015272205.1). Taxonomy (NCBI): domain Bacteria; kingdom Bacillati; phylum Cyanobacteriota; class Cyanophyceae; order Synechococcales; species Synechococcales cyanobacterium T60_A2020_003. Next base: position 4,724 of record JACYMB010000128.1, read on the forward strand.
CAGGCTCCAAGCCCCCAATGAGTTCCACCACAATATCCACGGCTGGATCGGTCACGATACTCTCTAGATCCGTGGTGAAACAATCGGCAGGCAGATCGACCGTGCGTGGCTTATCGAGCGATCGCACCCCAACGCGATAGATGTCTAATTCGCTGACCAGCGGATGTCGCTGCCCCGGATCGAGCAAAATTTGCACCGTCCCTGTGCCCACTGTTCCCAATCCGAGTAACCCAATCTTAAATCCCACAATCGTGAACCCATGCGTCAGTTGGTGGTACGTCTGCTGATTCAGCACACGATGTTCATTGTATAGCGCTAGCTGCGCTGTTCGCACGGGGAGTATCAAGGGGGGAGTTTGACCTCAACGAGGATGCTTTGCCATTGCCAATCGTAAAAATTAGGGGAATGACGCGGAGTAGTTTTGGGTTTGTCCGTTAAACTAATTTTGCTGCGGTCTAGGTTTCGGCATTTCCATACTCTCCGAACAGGGGTTTGCAATGGCATATTGGGAGTTTTTGTTACAGCAAGAAGGCGATCGCTCATGGCTACCGCTAGAGGTACCGACCGTCGAAATTTTGGAAGGACGATATCGTGTTGTCGCCCGATCAAACCGGGTTAATACCCCTGTCGAAGTCCGCATCATCCATCAAGCAGATGCAGAGCCGGAGGGTCAGCCCAAACCTCGGATCCAAAAGCGCACCTCAAAAACGAATCAAGACGGCCTGATCGTTGTTCTCCCCTTCACCTGGCTCCAACCGGGACAGTGGGAACTGCGTTGCGCTAGCGATCTCATGGCAGAAATGATGGGACAGGCTTGGTCGCATACGGTTCAGCTCCATGTACAGCCTAAGGAATCGGGCTTAGAAGACGACTGGATTCATGAGCTAGAGCAGGAACTCAGCGCTGACTCGGCTTCAGAAGTACCTGAGGAACCCGCTGTGGTCGCTGCATCGACCGCTCCTGCACCCGCGCCCGCCCCCATTCCAGAGACTGCTGACATTCCCGTTGCCGACCGGGTGACTACGTTAGAGGAGCCGTTAGAGGAATCCACGCCAAAACCGGAGCCTGTACCCGTTGGCGTGCAGATGGATCAAGACAGCTATACCCTGCGGCAGTCCCATCCTTTCGTACTGACGGGTACATTGCTCCCAGATCGGTCGCGTAGCGTCTCTGCAAGAGAATCGTCCGATGACTCCGATGAATCGCCAGAACAGCCTGCCGAATCGGTGCGTGTCCCGTCCGGCTATATTCAGGGGCTTCAGGTGCGGTTGATGAATCCCCAAACGGGCGACGTTTGCCTGGATCGCACCATTGCGGTCAACGTGTTGGCGCTGCCGTTTACCTTTACCTACCATATAGACGATGTGGAGTCTGCGGATACGCATCTCTTAATCGGTCAACTCACCGTAGTCGGGCAGGAGAATCAACCCCTAGCCCAGCAGTCGTTTACCGTTGCCACCGATTTGGAACGTCTTCTACAGGCAATCGCCGATGACTCGATTTTTGAAGGATTGGGCGACTTAGACGATCTGGCTTCTCCCTTTGCCCTAGCGGAACCGCCGGATCTCACCCTGCTGAATCTGATCTCTGCCGATCAAGAGGCGATCGCCCAGGGGGAATCGTCGTTTCAAGTCACCCATACCGAACCGATTCCGCCTCAGATCTACCAACCAGAGCCTAGCACCGATGAATCGCCTCGACGGTTGCTAGATCTGCCCAATTTCGAGAGGGTCGATCAGGCTTCGGAGTCTCTGGTCGCGGAAGAGGGGGTTGAGCCTCAAGCTCCAGAATCTCTAGATGCTCCGTTCGAAGAAGGGGTACACCTCGCGGTTAACGAAGACAGGGATGAGCGTGATGTCGAGGAACATGCGCCCGATGCTATCCCCGTAGATGCAGAGATGAACAAAGATGCTGAGATAGATTCTCTGCAAACTGTTCCAAACGTAGCCGCTCCTCACTTACCAGACTTTGTCGCTACTCCGGAGATGCCCGAATGGACACCGACGCCTGTCGTCCCAGACGCGGCTCCCCAAACGGTGCCCCCTTCCTCAACAGACTTGGAGTTTCAAGCGCTCAATTTGCAAACCCGCTTCCTACAACGCCTCAGCGCGTTGGCGTCCGATTCGGAATTACAGAATTGGTTGCGATCGCACTATCCTCCGGTAGACAGTCCCGCAACACCCGCAGAGTCCAATGGGCATCTGGGGAACCATGCGTCACCGGAACTCGTTACGGTGGACTTTTCAGGGGATTTGGGTGATCCTCTCTCGTCCCGGGAATTTGTCATCGATGATGACGAGGAGGGCGATCGCTCTGCCGATTCAGAAGCCGCTGCCCCTGCACAATCCGAACCGACCGCTATCCCCAAACCGTTGAAAATACCGGATGATCAACCCATTCCGACGCCACAGCTCACCTTACGCAGTCAAGCTTTGATCGCCGGACAGCCCCTCCAAATTACCGTGACGTTGCCGAATCTGCACCCGCGTCTCTCCGTCAAGCTCTGGGTGCAAGATCCGCAAACGCGGGAGCTTCTCGATGGCCCCTACTGGCTCACCACCTTTGGCCCGAATGGTCATGACCAGCTTGAATCTGGACTCCAGATCATAGTTCCCTTTGGATGCGTCGAGGTGCAGTTTGAGGCGATCGCCGTTGAGGTGGCGACCCAGCGCGAGAGTCGAAAAACCTCGGTGCATCGTGCGGTGATTCCCCCGGATATCTCTGCATCGGCAATCGATGATTTGGGATTGTAAGAGATTAAGATTCATAAATTTTTCTCTGGCATCGCCTCAATTTCGCCATCTCATCGGAGAGAGGCGGAGGGGGCGATCGCTAAATCCCTAGAACAACGCCATGGTCTAATCCCTTGCTAGGTAACGAGTTGAGAATTTTAGGGTTTAGATCTATCCCGTAAAACGTCCCCAGCCCTTTGCTACTTTTGTTAAAAATCGTTAGCACTTCGCAATTTATGTCTAATCCGCAGTAAATTCGACTGTGATGATTGTTGACCGTACATAGGAAACGAAATTTATGGCGGCGTCATACTTGCCCTCGATTCTGGTTCCCATGGTGGGACTCGTATTCCCGGCTGTAGCAATGGCTCTCTTGTTTATTTACATCGAGCGCGAAGATGCAGCAGGGGTTTAGAGCTTCGGTTCTTACCTAAAGCGTCTAAATCTTGAACTCGTTATGTATTAACTATTGGAGACCAATTTCAGCTATGACAATGGACGTAGTGAACGCGGGTGGCGATCCTCAAGTAGGGAACCTCGCTACTCCGATTAATTCCTCTGGCTTCACGAAAGCATTTATTAACAGCCTGCCTGCATACCGGGCGGGTTTGTCTGCACAACGGCGTGGCCTCGAAGTAGGCATGGCACACGGCTACCTGCTGTTTGGGCCTTTTGCTTACGGTAGCCACTTCCGCAACTCTGAGCTTGCGGATTTTGTCGGCGTTGTATCCGCTGTGGTGCTGGTTCTGATTCTGACGATTTGTCTATCTCTATACAGCAGCACGGGTGTTGGTAAGCCTACCGCTACCTTGACCACCCCCAATCCCCCTGAGTCGTTGGGCACCAGCGAAGGCTGGAGTGATTTTACCCAGGGCTTTTTGCTGGGTGGTATGGGTGGTGCTGTATTTGCCTACGTGATTTTGCAAATCGTCAAGGCAGGCATCCTTGGAGCCCTATTCAATGGCTAGAGGTTCTCTCTGCCAAATCTGACTAGGCAACTGTTTAGCTTTCCAAGGTTGAGACTCTCGATATCGGGAGTCTTTTTTAATGGCTGCGTTTCGTCATACGGCGATAAGCATCCAACTGGGTGAGGGGGAAATCCTGCTGTTGGGCGATCGCCCCCCTGGAACTTGGGCGTACAGTGAAGGTCATAGAGGTATATGGGCATTCTCTGAACTTATGGTTAGGCGGTCAGAACGTACAGAAAGGAGACCACGATGAAAAACGAGCAGGCTGCACCTGAAACGAAGGGTGTCACGGTGGAGTTGCTATCAGCCCTTGACCTTGGCTCTGAAATCGAGGGCATGGCAGGACGACAGCTTCGCATGCGTATGGTAACCATCGAGCCTGGAGGCGTCTTCGGCCCGATTCACGACCACGTAGATAGACCGGGCATGGTCTACATTCTCCAAGGAACGATCACGGATCATCGCAATGGAGTCGCTACGGAGTATGGGCCGGGGGTAGGCTGGCCTGAGGACAGGAACACCCCCCACTGGCTTGAGAACAGAGGAACGATTCCGGCGGTGGAGATCTCGGTCGATATCGTCAGGCAACCGTAAGCGCAGTTCCACCCTTTACCTCGTCTCCCCATAATGCGCTGTAGCGGACTCTTCGTCAGGCACTGCGATCCTCCTCTCTGCTGAGCTTGCATCGTGCAGCGTCATCAAACAAACTGCTTTGACCCAATATTTCAGAAGGCTCTATTCACTCATTTGGGAATGGGACTATCACCATGCAACGAACAACGATGATCGCGATCGCCGCCGCTCTAGGACTGGGGCTGGGTGTCGGCGCAAGCTTTATATCCACTCGCTCTCCGGCCAATCTCTCCTCTGGAGAATCAACGGTGGTCGCTGATGCGGATCTCTCCACCTCGTCTAGTAGTTCCGATCAACAAATAGACGAGTCAAAGACGGAGGGCGATCGCGAGCCCTCATCATTAGAGAACCGCACCTCTAGGTCAGACAATCACACCGTGCAGGCGGACGACGTTAACGCCGCTCCCAAGCCCGTTGCCCTCACGTTTGATGCCCAAGCGACTCACTGCCCCAAAGACGGCGGCGGCGGCCCCTTAATGGGTCTGTATATGACCGATACTCACCTCATCTACGTCTGCCAAGGGGGTGAAGGCCGGGACGACTGGCGACAGCTCGACTACTACGCGGTGAAGCGTACCCAGCCCGATGAGTGGATTCGTCTACGCGCCTATATCACCTCTGGCCCTGGATTCTACGCCGAAAATGGTAATTACCGTTATGAAATTGATCCAACCAGCCTCACCGTTTTAGAGGGAGACTCTGTTCTTTCCCAAGAACCCGTTCGGCGTTGTAAAGGCGATTGTTCCTAAGGTTTAAGAAATACACTGCATCATGAAACTTTTTTCTCATTTGGTGATCGCAAGTCTGGCATTGACACTGGGAACCGGATTAAGCAGTTGCGCCCCACCCTCCGACACCTCTAGCATCTCAACGACTAGCGCTATTTCCGCCTCGACTCCTACGCCACCAGAGGCTGGAAGCATCACTCCTAACATTGCGGAGATGGCGACCGGACATCAAGATTATGTCGCTGTTGCACTCGATTCCCTCCCTAAGGGCGTAGAGCAGGTTGGCACCGATCCAGAGGCGATCGCCCTGCAAATGTTTGGCCCCACGGAACCCGTTGAAGGCTTTTTTGAACAAACGGTTCAATCCGAGCAGGTGAATGATCAAACGATTGTCACTCTTACCCAAACAGGATTGCCGGATGACTCGATTCGCGGAATGCGCTATCGCCTGGAATTTGAACCCACCAATGCAGGCATCTGGAACCTGCAATGGGTCGGCAAGCAATACACCTGCCAACCCGGACGGGGCAGCCAAGAGTGGACCACGGAATGGTGCAGTTAACCCAATTCAGCGAGTACCGTCCGCAGGCGAGAGAGCGACCGCTGATTTTCCTCCGGTGTACCCACAGTGAGGCGAATGCCGCCCCCGGTATGGCGAATCAGCGAGCCATGCGCCTTCATCTTCAAAAACAGCGTTTCTAACCCGTCATCACCTCCAGACTGTCGTCGGACGTAGATAAAGTTGGCATCACTCGGCCATACCCGTAGTTCCGGCATCGCCACCAGGGCATCGGTCAGAGTTTGACGTTCCTGGAGCAACAGCGGAATCGAGGCCAAGAGTGCCTGCCGATGTTGTAAAACCAGCAGTGCCCCGATTTGGGAAAAACTCGGCAAGTTATAGGGCAAGCGCACTTTCTCCAATGCCGCAATCAATTCAGGATGGGCGATCGCATAGCCCACCCGCAACGACGCCAACCGAAACGCTTTGGAGAAAGTTCGCAACACGACCCAGTTGGAATGCTGTGCTAACTCCGCAACAACAGTCGTTTGGCTAAATTCAAAATAGGCTTCGTCGATGATCACCAGAATGTGGGCGGGGAGCGATCGCAGCCAGTTTAGTTCCGCCTCGGTCATGGTGTTCCCAGTGGGTGAGTTGGGATGCACCATGCACACCACCCGAATCGGGGGAATATCTTGCTCTTGAGACGTCTCTTCGGAATCAGCGATCGCACTTCGAGCCGCGTCTAAATCTAGCTCAAAGGTTTCGTCAGAGCGATCGATGCTAACCACTGGAATGCCGAGCGTTTGCGCCAGAATGCCGTACATGGAGAAGGTTGGTGTTGCCACCAAAATAGAGCCTTCGTTGCCCAAACAGGTCGCAATCAACAACGACCGAATCAACTCATCCGATCCGTTTCCTACAGAGATCTGTTGGGTCGTGATACCTGGATCTACGGGGGCAGATTCGTTGACATATTGGGCGATCGCGTCTTTCAAGCTCGCGTGGCGGCCATCAGGATAGCGGTTTGATTCAATCTCGTTTTGAAACTGCCAGCCAAGTTTCTCCTTCAGATCCGCAGGTAAGTCGTAGGGACTTTCGTTGGAATCAAGGCGATCGATTGCACCTGTATGAGCCTGCACTGGACTACCATCTCCCCCACCGGGATGGGGCACGTAGGCGGAAAGGTAGGCAAGGTCAGAGCGCAGAAACGGCAGCATAGGATTGAGTGGGGAGTGTAATGAACCATTTCCATCTTATTACAGGGGAGTTCTCCGGAGGGCGATCGCTCTGGTTACAGGGGAGTTCTCCGGAGGGTGATCGCTCTGGGTGTGAGATCTGCGACTTCTGCTGTGGGTTGTGCTGTAACCTATTGAGTGGCTAACCAGAAGCCGCAGATCTTGGGTACGGAAGGCGGGGGGCGATCGCTCCCCTGTACCAAATTCCAAAGGTTTCTAAACAGGCGATCGCCCTTGTTCCACAAACCGTAACAGAGCATTCAGATCTGCTGTAGGTTGCAAAGTGACCCGTTGGATCGCAAATGAGAAGTCGCAGATCTTTGTATTGGGCGTTGCGCGGGTCGAGGTAATTGAGCGGCAGTCAGAGACCTTTGAGGTGTTGCCGAAGCGGTGGATTGTCGAGCAAACGTTTGGGTGACTGAATCGATTTCGATGGCTAAGCAAAGACCATGAGGTGTATTCAGAGGTGAGTGAAGCGATGATATTGAATCCGACTCGCAAAGTAGCACTATTTCAGAGCCCCCTCCCAACTTTCCCTTGCTCTAGACGCGAGGCGGATTCCCGTAGGGTAGGGGAGGTGCCGTCAGACGCCGGGGTTCAGTGTCACCCTATAGCAGGATTCCGTATGATTTATGACTCCTTAATGTGCTTAATGCTTCGACGTTTAACAGCGGCTTAAGATTTACTTTATAAACTAGCTCCAACTTTTCCACAGTCCATCGAAAGTTTTCCACAGCCTCATAAGTTTTCCACAGCCCTGTAAGTTTTCCACAACTTCTTTCAAAATCTAGGGCTTGGTGTAGTAGATACTCAGGACAGCGTGCTGATATCAGCAAAAATTTTAGCTCAGTGAGCAGCCAATTGCTCACTGCATAAGACCTCAAAACCTTTTGCCAGTAAGCGATACAGGCAATTCACAGCTACCATTCCGTGCGTTTGATAAGAAATTTCTTGAGCAGTAATCAGAAATTTTAGCTAACCCAGACTCACGTAGATGCCCTTTAAAGGTTAATCTATTACGTATAGGCTTTTAGTGATGCAAATCTAGTTCTTGATAGATTAACCCGTCGTCGGTGGTCGATTACACCACCTTGGGGTGTTGGTTTTTGTGTCGCTATCAACGTCCAGGCTTTAGCGTCCATTTTATTGCTGGGTATACCATGAATCTGCTTTTTGCACAGACTGCATGGCTCATTCCATGCTATCCGTTAATCGGAATGCTCCTATCGGCATTATGGTTTCCGTCGATTATTCGCCGGACAGGGCCTAGACCTGCGGGTTATGTCAATTTTGTAACAACGTTTCTTGCCTTAATCCATGCTGTGTTGGCCTTTCCGTCTCTTTGGAATCAGCCTGCACAAACACAGGTCATTTCCTGGTTACAGGTTGCGAATCTAAATCTGTCGATCCCGATTGAGGTGTCTAGCGTTACGCTAGCCGCCTGTATCGTCGTTACAGTCTTGAATTTACTAGCACAAATCTATGCCATTGGTTATTTGGAAATGGATTGGGGCTGGGCACGCCTATTCTCGCTGTTGGCGATGTTTGAAGCGGGGATGACGGCTCTGGTGCTGTGTAATTCGCTGTTCTTTAGCTATATGATCCTTGAGGTTTTGACCTTGGGAACCTATTTGCTGATCGGCATTTGGTTCAATCAACCGCTCGTGGTGACTGGCGCACGCGATGCTTTCTTGACCAAGCGAATTGGGGATTTGTTTTTGCTGATGGGGGTTCTAGCGTTATATCCCCTTGCCGGAACCTGGAATTTTGATGACTTGGCAATCTGGGCTGCTACCGCAGACGTGAACCCAACCGTCATGGCGTTGGTTGGACTGGCGTTGATTGCAGGCCCGATGGGGAAATGCGCTCAGTTTCCGCTGCACCTGTGGTTGGATGAGGCCATGGAAGGTCCGGTGCCTAGTACTGTTCTGCGAAATTCTGTGGTTGTCGTGACTGGGGCATGGGTATTAGTCAAATTGGAACCTGTGCTGGCCTTATCTCCTTTTGTGATGTCTGCCACGATCGCCATTGGAGCCTTGACCGCATTGGGTGGTGTTTTGATTGCGATCGCCCAAATTGACATTAAGCGATCACTTTCGTACCTCGTTAGCGCTTACATGGGGTTAGTATTTATTGCGGTTGGTGCGGGTTACCCTGGTATTGCGCTCTTTTTGTTGCTGCCCTATGCCCTGTCAATGGCGCTTTTGGTGATGTCTACAGGCGCGATCGTTCTCAACTGCATTACCCAAGACTTGACTCAGTTGGGTGGTCTGTGGAAAATTCGCCCGATTACGGGAATCAGCTTTTTAGTCGGTGCAGCGAGCTTGGTCGCCTTCCCTCCCTTGGGCGGATTTTGGGGACTGTATCCGTTAGTGGATAGTCTGTGGTCAAGCAGTAGAGCCTTGATGGGGATTGTGTTAGTGGTTAACGGCTTGACAGCGTTTCAACTAGCACGGGTGTTTGGTCTGACGTTTGGAGGCAAGCCTCAGCAAATGACCGAGCGATCGCCTGAACCCCTTTGGCTGGTGGTGATGCCGATGACACTGCTAGTCGGATTTGCTTTGCACTTACCTCTGATTCTCAATTCCTTGGGACTGTTGCCCGACTGGACGGTGCTGAGTTCCGTTGCGGGAACGCTGTTGGTTTGGTCAACTCTGTTGGGGGCAGCCGTAGGGGCGTATGTCTACCTAAGTCCTTCGGTTCCCAAGCCTGTGCAAATTCCAGTACCGACGTTCCAAAATTTGCTGGCCTACGATTTCTACACCCCCCGAATCTATCGGTCTACGGTGGTGGGTGGTGTAGATATCCTGTCTCGGATTATTGACTGGTGCGATCGCTATTTTGTCGATGGATTTGTAAACTTCGTCGGCTTGGCATCGCTCTTTAGCGGCGAGGCGCTGAAGTACAACAACACCGGAAAAGCTCAGTTCTACGTCTTTACGATTGCGGTCGGTTTATCGGTCATCTTGGCCATGGTGAGTATTCCTTTTCTCTCTGAGTCCCCGTTGCTTGCGGCTCCTTAGGACGACGCGATCGCCCCTTGGCACAACGGGGATTCTCCTAAGACACAATCTTTATGACCTTGCTGTTCATCGATAGGCACCTTCTATGCTCAGCCTCTTAATTGCTTTGCCCATTGTGGGCGCACTTGGAATCGGGCTTATGCCCCAGTCGGTATCAGCAGCTCGCCTGCGTCTGATCAGTATGGCGATCGCCGCTCTGACGTTACTCTGGACGATTTGGTTGATGATCCACTTTGATCTCAGTCAGCCGCTCTTCCAGTTTGAGGAACATCTGCCTTGGCTGCCTGCGTTGGGATTGGATTATCAACTGGGTATGGATGGTCTATCCCTAGTTTTGGTTGCGCTCAATAGTTTGCTGACGTGGGTTGCACTGTACAGCACCTCTCACACCATCGAGCGTCCTCGCTTGTTCTACTCGATGGTGCTGCTTGTGTCCGGCGGCGTGGCTGGAGCATTCTTGGCGCAAAACCTCCTCCTCTTCTTCTTGTTCTATGAATTGGAGCTAGTGCCTTTTTATCTGCTGATTTCAATCTGGGGCGGCGATCGCCGCAACTATGCGGCCACCAAGTTCCTGATTTACACAGCGTTTTCAGGAATTTTGATTCTGGCGTCGTTCCTGGGAATGATTTGGTTCACGGGGTCTAGCTCTTTCAACTACACCGCCCTGATGGGGCAAACCCTGCCGATGGGCTTGCAGCTTCTCCTGTTGGGCGGGTTGATCGTCGGCTTTGGCATCAAGATCCCCCTCGTTCCCTTTCACACCTGGTTGCCCGATACCTACGTGGCCGCATCGACTCCGGTGGCAATTCTTCTGGGTAGCGTGCTAGCAAAACTGGGTGCCTACGGTATTTTCCGGTTCGGTTTGGGACTATTCCCCGAAGCGTGGGCACAAATTTCACCCATCCTGGCGATTTGGGCATCCGTTAGCATCCTCTATGGCGCAATGGCGGCGATCGCCCAAAAGGACATCAAGCGCATGGTGGCCTACAGTTCAGTCGGGCACATGGGTTACATCCTGCTTGGTGGGGCGGCCTTGACCACCCTCAGCGTTATCGGTGCTGTTTCGCAAATGGTGGCGCATGGATTGATCTTGGCACTGCTGTTCCTGCTCGTGGGCTTAATTGAAACCAAAGCGGGTACGCGGGAACTAGACGTATTAAACGGATTACTGAACCCGATTCGCGGCTTGCCTGCGGTCAGTGCGCTGTTGATTGTTGGCGCGATGGCAAGTGCAGGCATTCCCGGATTAGCCGGGTTCGTCGCAGAGTTTCTGGTGTTCCAGGGAAGCTATGCTACGTTCCCCATTCCCACGTTGTTGGCGGTGATTGGCACCGGACTCACAGCCGTCTATTTCGTGATTCTGTTGAACCGTGTTTGCTTCGGCAAATTGGACAACAAGCTGGCCTACTATCCATCGGTGAAGCTTGCAGAGAAGGTTCCAGCGCTGATCCTGGCGGGTCTCATTTTCTTTTTGGGCGTACAACCCACTTGGTTGGTGCGCTGGAGTGAGTCTACGACGACAGCGATGGTGGCGGCAGTGCCTCCGGTAACCACGCAGGTTGCCGCAAATCGCCTTTAGGAAGCAGGAGCATCAAAATGGCACAGGCAAGGGCGATCGCTCAGCTCAGATTAGCTACGGTGGAATCATCGTTGTGGACGACCCAACCCATGTTGACTCAAATTCCATCTCTACTGGTTGCGCCCGTCTGCACTTGGTCTTTAGAAAGCCATCTGGCTTCAAAGGGAGTATCGCCTTCGATGCCCTTGAGCACAGGTTGAGCATAGAGGGTGCGATCGCAAAATACAGCATCGTAGACAAAAACGATTTCGTGTTTTGGTTCCCCCTCGGAGACAAAGAGATTTTCTAACACTCCTAGCAGAATAGGTTCTTCAATGTTGACCTCTAGTTCCTCCCAAACCTCCTGAATCACCGCCTCCCGGCTGGATTCCCCAAAGTCGATGCCTCCTCCCACTGGTCGATAATAGACCTCCTGCCTAAAGGGTTCGTATCCCTCAGACACCAAGATGCGATCGCCCTGACGCATGACACAAATCGCAATCGGACGAATCTTCTGCCTTTTCATCGAACATGCTAACCTTTGTTGTTGATCTACGGAGAAAACTACAGCCATGGTAACTGCAATTCCGGCTCCTTCCACAATCATTCCCCCCTCTCAGCATCCCTATGCCGACATTATTCATCGCCTAGAGGCGGGCGGATCGATGCTGCCCGATACGCCAGAGAATCTAATGCAGATCATCGGCATCTACAAAGCCTATGCGGTGCCGATGGACTTCTACTGGCGCGATCTGCTCTACATTGCCGAACGGGTCTTTTTGAATCCAATTCCGGCCTTTAAATATTTCCTGCCCCAAGAATACCTGGACTTGCACAACCACTATGCTGGCGATACAGCTGACCTCCGCATTTGGCGCGGAGAAGCCACCGCTCACCCGGAATTGCTAGAGTTCATGGAAAAGGGAGAGCTGAAGCGTAAGTTGCCGAAGCTGGTTCACCACCTCTGGCACGATCGCATCAACATGGAATTTGCTGAAGCCTGTATGCAGGCAATGTTGTGGCACCGGAAGATGTATGCGCCTCACAATCGGTTTGATGCGTTCCTGGAAACGGATGAGTATCGCCAGAATTGCGATCGCGCCATCAAAGCCTACTTCAAGAAGAATCCGCTGATGTTGGGGCTATACAAGCTATTCCCCGATATGTTCATCGAACAGGTGAAAATGCTCTCCTACTACTCCAATCTGGGGTTATTCTGGGAAGTAATGACACCCGTCTTTTTCGAGATGTCGGATATCTACGACGAGGGTGGATTTAAAGGCGTACCCGATGCAATGAATTTCCTGATCAATGGAATTTTTGCGATCGCCGGACGCCCCATCTATCACCACGTCTACATCGATGGGGAATGCTTTGAAATTATCCCCAAAGACAAAGGGTTTATGTGGCTCTATGATGCTGCATTACCTTATGTAGAAGCAGTCTTCTACCGTACCGCCCCCTTCCGAGGCACCAAGTCCTACAACGCCCAGGCAGGTCAAGTTCCCGATGATCAGAAAGACTTCCACTACGGCATTCTCTACGCCGATGTGTTCCCGGTAGGTAGCGCTGGCATTCCACCCACACTGCTGATGCAGGATATGCTCCACTTCTTGCCTCCCTATCTCCTGGAGTATTACCAGAAGCATTGCCGGGGTGAGGACGATATGTTGATCCAGTTGGGGATTACCTTCCAGCGATCGATGTATAACGTGACGTCAGCCGTTATCCAGGCATTGCGGACGGCCTTACTCTATCCCTTAGATGACACGAATCCTGAGCATTTGATGGCGAACCGCAAGTTCTACGAGGCTCAGATGGATCGGTTCCTGCGTCCAGAGGCTCGTCTCAGCGATATTCAAAGTCAGGATTATCGTTAGTTAGAGTCCTCGGTTTATTCGGCGGGCGATGCCCGCCCTACGTTAATCATCGCTACTTCAGGATTTAGATCGCTATGCCAGACATTGTTGATATTGCAGTAAGTAATGAGGCGTTTAGCACCTTGGTGGCAGCCGTGCAGGCCGCAAGCCTCGTAGATGTCCTTAAATCTCCAGGGCCATTTACGGTCTTTGCGCCTGTCGATGCTGCCTTTGCAAAGCTCCCTCCTGGAACGGTGCAAACCCTAGTGCAGAATCCCCCCCAACTTGCCCGCATTCTGAAGTTTCATGTGGTATCCGGGAAGTATACTCGTGAGGACTTATCGAAGTTAGACTCGCTAACCTCTGTGGAAGGGGCAGATATTCGCCTCAATGTCACTGATGATGTCTTTGAGGTAAAAAACGCAACGGTGGTAATGCCCGATGTGGAGGCAGACAACGGTATTATCCATGTGATTGATAACGTCATTTTGATGGGTTAATCAGTTCTAACCTTCGACGACAACAGAGATAGGCAGGGATAACCTCCCTGCCTATTTTGCAGGTTAAAGACTAGCGGGCTAGATAGCGATTTCGAAGTTGTCAGCCGTTAAGGAAGGAGCGTTGGTTACCGTTGCAAACTGTCCTCCACTGCCGAATCCTACTGTACTGCCATCAGAGTTGTAGAACACCTTACCGTTGCTGGAGTTGTAGATAATCGCTGCTCGTTGAGTCGTGGCATCTTCATCAGCCGTGACCGTGGCTTTGTTGCATGATTCAAATAAGAGAGGGTTTTGGGTTTATGGGAGTTTGTGAAATCAAGCTTCAACCTTGTAGCTGTCGGGTTTAGCCACACGAATCATGTGATTGAGCGCAGCACACGAACCGATGTCATGGAGTTGCACACTGTAGGAATACATCATCCTTCCTTAAATAAAGCAGGTGAGCTACCTATACATACATTATTTTATTTTTAACCTACGGAAATATCCTTCTTCTTTTAAGCAAACTTCGATTCAACTTACTATTTTATGGGTGTTGGGCCTTGGTGACTTACGTAAACTCGGTTGGGGCGATCGCCCTTATCCTTCCCCGAGCAAGGTTTCAACCAACGTTGTGAGTCGATTCGCGGCACCAGAGGTTCCTCGGACGTGTCGTAAGTTTGCGCGCATCTGTTCAAGCTGTTCAGGGTGATCTAGATAATTCAATACCTGCTGGGCGATCGCCTCTGGTTCTAAGTGTCCTACTAATTCCGGCACAATCTCTTTCCTCGCCCAGATGTTCGGCCATGCTAGCAGGCGCGACTTTTTCAAAAATTGGGCGTTGATCAATTTGGCGATCGCCGTTCCTACACCGGGTAGATTAGCAAGTAGACCTGGAATCCCGTCCCAGGCTCGCATTGCATCCAGTTGTTGCGTTGGCAAAAGGACAATCATCGGCACGCCCAGCGCACCCAATTCTGCGGTGTTTGCACCGATGGTGGTGAGGCAAAGCTGACACTGGGCAAGGATATCGTAAGCGGGAAAATCGGTGTAGAGTTCGATCGTCATTCCATCAGTAGTTTGGAGATAGTGACTGTCTATGATTTGTCCCTGAATGCCTCCGAAATAGGCGGACACTGGATTGCGCTGAGGATCTGCAAATCTCTCAAGGGTGTTGAGATCTAAAGTGGGTGCAACTGGGAGGATAAATCGTAAATCTGGTCGCTGTTTGTGGAGATATTGAGCGATCGCCAAACAGAGGGGAACGCCCTGCGCGAGTTTTGCCGCTTTGGACCCAGGCAAGAGTCCCATAATAGGTGAATTCTGGTTTGAGGTGAGTGGGTTATCTGGAGTGCTTCCAACATCCGCCATTAAGTCGCCAACCACGGTGAACTTGTGAGCGTAGCGAGAGGGGGCCTGATTGATCAACTCTGGTTTCATCACCCCAAAGCGATCGACCCAACCATGCCATCGAGTCTCCCATTCGCCATAAATGAGGGTTTTGTATCCCAACCGTTTACCGATGATGACCGGAAAGATCTGATCGCCGCCGAGGAAAATCACCACGCCGCGATCACGCCAGTCCCAATTTTCCGCCGTTTTACCCCAGAGCAGAAAGGGAAAGAAATCTTTGGCTCCCTGCACCCGATCTACTGCTGGATAGCTACGAGCGATCGCCACTTCCCGACCGCTGGCATTCGCGCAGGGAGATAGGATAACGGAAATTCGGAGGCGATCGCGATCCTCTCCAAAGCGTTGTCGGAGCGATCGCACGACTGGACGCACCCAAGTGGTAATCTCACCGGGACCGTTAGACAAAATTAGGATATCGATGGAGTCAGTCATGAAGTTTGAGTAGGGGCGATCGCTTAAACAAGGGGTTCCGGCTTGATTCAGCTTCATTCTATGACAGCAAAGGAGTCTATCGTTTCATCAATGGGCCCTGGTCGCCTAATAAGTGATGGATAGAATGAAAAGGTAGTGAACCAGTTCTAGCGATGCCCTCATTGTCAAAGCCAGCAGGGGGTCAAAAACGGTAAGCATCACCTCCAAGATGGAACACCGATCCAGAATTACCTCTGCAAAAGCTGCCGTAAACGATTCAGCGAACGAACGGGCACACCGATGGCTCGACTACGAACTCCAACGCCGATTGTCTCGCTAGCCCTCAAGAGGCGAGGCGAAGGAATGGGGGTCAGAGCCAGTGGACGAGTGCTCCACACATCTGATTCCAGCATTCTGCGTTGGCAACAGCGATTGGCGGAGCAAGCGGATGAGGGGTCACCGCCTTGAGGTCGCCTGCAAAATCAAAGGCTCTCCAGGGGACCCACGGGTCGAGTGGGTCAAACGGAACTGGATTCGCCTTGCCGTGACTGAACAGCAGAACATTCAACTTTACTGGTTGCTCTCTGGTGCACCTGACCCAGAACCTGCCCTCTCCTCTCAGCGTCAATTGAACGATGCCTTGCAGCGTGAATTTACCGTCCTCTCTTACCTTCCAGCTTCTTAGTTTTGTCAGTCAAGCAGGGCATTGAGTCAGGAAGCGAAAGAGTAGGATCGCTATTGAATCCGAATTGGCGTTGTTGAATCTCTCATGTTCTCTACCCGTCCAATGACGCGGCTATCCCGATATCCACTTTCTTGCAATGCCTGGAGACAGTTCTGCGCCTGAGACGCTGGAATTGCAGCCAACAGCCCTCCCGATGTTTGCGGATCAAAGAGGATGGGAAACAGGGGATGGGATGAAATTTCAGCAAGATTGGCGATCGCCCCACTCTGCTTTGCATTTTGAGGATAAAGCGAACTGGTAATGCCCTGGCGCAAAACCTCAGCGGCTCCGTCTAGCACGGCAATAGATTCTAAATCGAGGTCTACGGATACCTGGGAAGCACGCACCAAATCCAGCAAATGCCCCACTAAACCGAAGCCTGTAACATCCGTACAAGCTGTTGCCCCGTATTGCCGCAACAGGATAGCTGCCTTGTAGTTCGATTGGAGCATCGACGCAACGGCTGAATCGATCCAACGCCCTTTGGCTTTAAGCTGCATGTCCGCTGCGAAGAGTGCGCCCGTGCCAATGGCTTTAGTGAGGATGAGCATCTGTCCTGGTTCCATACCTCCCGACTGCCAAAGGCGATCGCGCTCCACCACACCATTGCACACCAGCCCAAACACACATTCGGGACCCTCGGTGGTGTGCCCCCCCACCAACGCTGCTCCCACCTCCTTAAGACGGGTTAAGGCTCCGGCCAAAAGTTGATACAGCATGTTTTCCTGGATGGTGTCCGAGGCAGGCTGAAGGGTGGCGATCGCCAGCGCACTGTGGGGAGATGCACCCATCGCAAAGAGATCGTTTAGGCCATGGTTCGCCGCGATTTGCCCAAAAAGGAACAGATCGTTGATCAATGCGGGGAAATAGTCTACTGTTTGCACCATCAGCAATCCGGACGGCATCTGAATCACGGCTGCATCATCCGGTTGTTCCAACCCCACCACCACGTTTTCATGGCGTACGGTTTCCAAATCGGGCTGAAGTCGCTGGAGCGATCGCGCCAATACCGACTGCCCCACCTTTGCGCCACATCCTGAACAGCGCATGGGTGCAGGCGCATCGGTTGATGCTTGACCTGGAGAAACCATCGGCATCGGTTGAAGATTGGTGAACCGATCCATAAATTTGCGATCGATGGAATCTTTCCACTGCCATAGCCAGGGATGGGGGCCAAATCCCAAACCTCCCCGTGAGGCCAAGGCTTGGCGATCGCCCGTGCCAATTAAGATCAAATAGTTTTTTTGAGGCGTGAAGGGACGGAGGGATTGCCCCAACGCCGCCCGCCGCAAGTTGTCGGCTAAGGGGCGTCCCTGCCGCACCGCAAAGACCCCAGCCTTGGGGCGCGGATGGTGAATCATAGTGGCAATATCCCCCGCCGCAAACACCTCGGGATGGGACACCGATTGCAGACAGTCATTGACCTGAATAAAGCCCCGGTCATCCGTCGCTAATCCGGAGGCACGAATCCAATTCGCCGCTCCCGCTTGGGTCACCCAAAAGACGCGATCGCACTCGACCCGAAGCCCCGATTCACACTGCACGGCCTTGGGTTCAACGGCGGTCACGGATGCATGGAGATGGACATGGATGCTGCGTTGGGTGAGCGCCTTCAACATTTGGCGACGCACCCACGGATGACGTTCGGGTAAGAGTTCTGCACCGCGATGAAAAAGGTGAATGGTTAGATGTTTGGGTGATTGTCCAGCCTGTTGATACAGCGATCGCAGTCGTGCAGTAATCGATAACGCTAATTCCACACCCCCCGCACCACCGCCAACGATGCCCAGGGAAAGCGGCGTCTGAGGCGATCGCGCTACCTCGTCCACCAGCGCATCCCAGTACTGCAAAAACTGGGCGATGGGTTTAACGGGAATCGCATACGTTGCCGCACCCGGAACATCGACGATTGCCGGAGTACTGCCAATGTCGATGGACAGCAGGTCGTAGGGAATCGCTGGACGGTCGGCAAACTTGACCCAACGATTGACCGGATCAAGGGCGATCGCCTCCTGGACAATCATCTGAGCCTGGGCAAAATTTGCCAACGGACGCAGATCGATATGGCATTCATCAAAGGTGTACAACCCCGCCACATACCCCGGCAGCATCCCCGAATAGGGCGTATGGGAAATATTGGTCACTAGCGTTAGGCGCACGCCTGGGATGGGATTCATGCCCAACATCTTGAGGGCGATCGCATGGCTATGACCACCGCCAATTAAAACGAGTTCTTGGGTATCGGGAATTCGAGACTGCATGGATCAATGCCAGAGGGACTTTCCCATTATGCCGGGGCGTGAGGGTCTAGCGCGGTATTCTGTAAATTTTGGATGCTGCGTTGGCGTTAGGGGGTGAGGGCGATCGCCTCGGCTGGCCCGACTAGGGAAATGAAAGGTTCGATAAAGTAGCGCTGTGCGACGGTCTGGGCCATTTCCGCTGTGACGTCTGCCATCAAATCTTGGAATTGCTGATCAAAACCGAGTCCCAACCCTAAGGTTTCATACCAGCCGAAAATCTGGGCGATTTGGGCATTCGTTTGCTTGCCGAGGGCGTACTGCCCCAAAAGTTTGTTTTGGGCAACCTGTAGCTCATCTTCGGTCAATGGCACATCTCGCAGACGATCCACCTCCTGGCGCAACCCGTCTAGGGCGATCGCCGTATTTTGCGGAGCCGTTCCCATATACACCACAAACTGGGACAAATCTGCACGAGTGGGATAGTAGGCCGAAACTTCGTAGGCTAGACTTCGCTTTTCGCGCAGTTCTACAAACAAACGGCTGGATAACCCATTACCCAGGTAGGTGTTCAACAGCTTGAGGGGAATGTAATCTTCTTTGTGAACCGACGGGGTTTGATACCCTAACATCACGATGGATTGCATGGTCTCCTGAGCCGTACTCGCAATGCTAGGAGCCGGAGTCACGGGCGGAAAGGTCATACTGGGTAAGGGCAAGGGCTGTCCGTTTTGTGCTGGAATTTGCCAATCGCCAAAAATCTGATCGACAAGGGCGATCGCCTCATCCGGGACGATGTGACCCACAATGCTGATGACGATATTGTCGGGACGGAAATGCGTCTGGTGGGCACGGCACAGATCGTCACGAGTGAGCGTAGAGACGCTTTCCTCTGTGCCAATGCTGGGGAGCGCATAGGGATGATCGCCATACATCGCGGCCTGAAGCTGACGTTGGGCAATTGAAAATGGTTGCTCCTGCATGGATCGGATACCCTGAAGGGTCAAGCGCTGCTCTAAGGCCACTTCCGTTTCTGGAAAACTGGGCGATCGCATAATCTCCGCCGCAAGCTGGAGCATGTCTGCAAAATCGACGGATACGGTTTTCAGGCTCATCAGCATATAGTCTGACGTCGCATCCGAGGCCAGGCTTGCACCCACGGATTCCACCTGTTCGGCAATGTCCTGGGCAGAATAGCGCTCGGTTCCTTTGAGAAGTACCGAGGACATCAGGTGAAATAAGCCTGCCTGCGATCGCGCTTCGTAGCAGCTTCCAGAGCGAATAAAAATCCGGGCGGCAATAATGTCTGCGGCAGCGTTTTCTACCGCAAGCACCGTCAGACCGTTGCTGAGAACAGCTCGATGCACCACTCGGTTCTGGAACGGGTGGGCAACAGCGAGATCAACCGACATTCAGAACTCCTTGTTATTCGGGTTTCAGCACCGTCACCGTGTAACGATAGGGCGAAAGATACTTATTGGCAAGGTAGCGCAATTCCTCAACGGTGAGGGAGCGTATTTGTTCAGGGTAGCGGTGGGCTACCTCTGCATGGGCGATGGTGCCATAGTACCCATACAGTCCGGCAAGCTGATTCGTCGTTTCCGTGGAATAGGTGTAATCGTTACAAAGCAAACGCTTATGACGATTGAGCTCTACGTCCAGGATGGGATGGGTCACAAGTTCTGAAAGGCGATCGCCAATCAACGCTTCGACCCGCTCTAGATTCTCCGGAGGCAACCATGCCGTTAGGGTAAACACGCTGGACTGCTGCTGAAGGGAGAAACTGCTGCTGATATCCTGCACCAAATGTTTTTTTTCACGCAGTTCACGCACAAGCCGTGAAGATTGGCTACCCGCTAGCAGCACCGACAGCAAATCTAGCCCGTAGGCTTCCCGCAGTTGATCAACGCCTGGCCCTGTCCAGGCCATCATCAGGCGAGCCTGCTCCAACCGAGGTAGCGAAATCTCCTGCCGTTGCACCCGGTCTAAAGGTCGTTCCGGTTCATGCTTGGGCGTCAGGCACGGCGTTTCACACTGGGGGAAGGTGCGAAATACAGACTCAACCATGTCAAGCGCATGGAGTTGAGACACATCCCCGACCACAGCCACCGTCATATTCTGCGGCTGATAGTAGGTGCGATGAAAAAGGTGCATATCCCAAGCCGTTTGTGCCATGAGGGATTCTTCAGTACCCAGCACCGATCGCCCATAGGGATGGGTAGGGTACGCAGCGGCCATCAAGGCTTGAAATCCTAACCAGTCTGGATCGTCCTGAGCCTGACGCAATTCTTCCAGCACGACTAGACGCTCCCGCTCGTATTCATCTTCTGGAATCGCTGCGTTTAATAGCAGTTCCGCTAAGCAGGGAAGGGTTTCTGGTAGATAAGACGCCGCTGTTGTAATGAAAAAATGGGCGTAGTCATGACTGGTGGCCGCGTTAGTAATCCCACCTCGACTTTCAATAACGTGATCGAAATAGCCAGGCGGAAGGCGATCGCTCCCTTTGAAAATCATGTGCTCCAGAAAGTGAGCAATTCCTGACCAAGATAAAGGCTCTACTCGCGCCCCGGCCCTGACCCATACATCAACGGTAACGACAGGTGTCGCTGCAACATGCTGATGAACTACAGTCAAACCGTTAGGTAAACGAGATACGCTTGCCGGAAACCGTTCCTTTTGTGCCAGTTTGGGAAGTTCCTTTAAGTTCAAAATGCGTTTGCTTGAAGAGAAATGGATATTTAGGCAGTTTAACGCCTTCTGGATCTTGTCAGCACCTTCAACCTTAAAACTAGTTTAAGCCTGTCAGGACTTACGCACTACGTGCGGCGTCCTGAGTCCTTTAGGCAATTGCGTAAGTTCTGTCTGTGTAGCTATGGAGAAGACTGATTTGGAAGAAGGGGTGCATTTCGAGGCATCATTTTTGGGCATATTGAAGACAAGACAGGATTTTGCTACGTCCTGTCCTCGCCTAGACCTC
The DNA here is from genome assembly GCA_015272205.1 of Synechococcales cyanobacterium T60_A2020_003. Lineage (NCBI taxonomy): Bacteria > Bacillati > Cyanobacteriota > Cyanophyceae > Synechococcales > Synechococcales cyanobacterium T60_A2020_003. Next base: position 26,203 of record JACYMB010000128.1, read on the forward strand.
TCCATGCGTTTGCAAAGGCTGACTCCTACTCTCGATGAACACCTCGTCTGAAGTCCTAGAAAAAATTCGGCAGCAGTTTAACCACGCCCCCTATCCGAACCAGCCACTAGATCGCACGGTGAAAGGCGATCGCGTCTCCTATTTCAAACACAGCCTGATTACGCCGTACTATTTGCGCTATCAAAAGCTTGTGGAGACTCACGGTAAGCGGATTCTTGATGCGGGATGCGGCAGCGGTTTGAAAGCGATGTGTTTGGCTGAGGCGAATCCTGGGGCATGGATTGTGGGCATTGATATTTCCGAGAAATCGGTGGAACTGGCGCGATCGCGCATGGTGTATCACAACATTCCCAATACGGAATTTCATGCGATCGCCATTGAAGATCTCGCCGATTTGGGTATGCAGTTTGACTACATCAACTGTGATGAGGTGATTTATCTACTGCCCGATCCGCAAGAAGCTCTCCAGTTAATGCAGTCGGTGCTTGCACCCGAGGGGATAATCCGGGTCAATTTTCACAGCTTGTACCAACGCATCCGGCAATATCGAGGTCAAGCCCTATTCCGCATGATGGGACTAATGGATGAAGCGCCTACCGAGTTTGAAGCTGGGATTGTTCGTGAGATGTTCTCAGGATTAAAACCGGGCGTAGATCTAAAGGCACACGGTTGGTCACCGGACTTAGAAAAGGATGATTACAACATTCTGGCAAACTACCTGCTGACGGGCGATCGCGGCTACACCTTTGAGCAAGTGTTTGCAATGTTGGAAGCTGCTAATCTACAACTCATCAGCATGATGAACTGGAAAGAGTGGAGTCTTTGGGATTTACTCGTTGATCCGAATGACCCACCTGCCGCGTGGGCTATGGCCCTGGAAATGGCCTCACCAGAGCAGCAGCTTTGCATATACGAATTGGTGAATCCGGTGCACCGCTTGCTGGATTTTTGGTGTGGGCATCCCTATGAGCCGGATTGGACTCCGGTATGCGACTGGTCAGATACAGAATGGAGTCGAGCGATCGCCCACCTCCATCCATTTACGATTACAGAGGAGAATAAGGCCGCTATCATCCATTCGATTAACGTACGCGCCCCTTTAGAAATTAGACGAGAGCCCGTTATTGAAGGGAAAACGGTGATTGACAGTAGCGCTTTACCATACCTTCTCGCTCTTTGGGATGGCCCCCAACCTGTTACGCAACTCATCGATCGCTATCTGGAACTGAATCCTGTTCATCCGCGCACATCAGAGCCAACAACGCGCGATCGCGCCGCTGCTCTAATTCAAGGGTTCCTCGCCAAACAGTGTGAATACGGCTTAGTGCTGTTAGAGTGTCCCGATGCCTAACAACTTGGGGATAGGATGCACCACGCAACCCGATACAATACCCAAGGAGACTTCGGAGGAGACGACGCCATGCGGATTTTAGTGATGGGTGGAACCCGCTTCATTGGGGTGTATTTGACGCAGCAGCTCGTCGCCCAAGGGCATGAGGTGGTGCTGTTTAATCGGGGTAATAAGCCTGCTCCGGTTGACGGAGTGCAGCAAATTCAGGGCGATCGCACCAATGCCGATGACCTAAAGTCCAAACTCGCAGGAGAATCCTTTGATGCGGTGTTTGACAACAACGGACGGGAACTGAGCGATACCCAGCCCTTGGCAGAGATTTTTGCGGATAACGTTAGCCATTTTGTCTATGTGAGTTCGGCGGGTGTCTATCTCAAATCCGACCAGATGCCCCACATTGAAGGTGATCCGGTTGACCCCAAGAGTCGTCACCGAGGCAAGTTTGAAACGGAGGATTATTTGACGAAGGCAGGAATTCCCTTCACGTCGATTCGTCCCGTCTATATCTATGGCCCGCAAAACTATAACGATCTGGAAGCGTGGTTCTTTGACCGGATTGTGCGCGATCGCCCTGTACCCATTCCCGGCAATGGCATGGCGATCACTCAACTCGGGCATGTGTACGATCTGGCATCGGCCATGGTGAACGTGCTGGGCAATCCAACCGCGATGGGCAAAATCTATAATGTGTCGGGCGATCGCTACGTGACCTTTGATGGACTGGCACGAGCCTGTGCGATCGCCGCTGGTAAGTCAGCCGAAGACCTCAAGATTGTGCATTATGAACCGAAGCAATTTGATTTTGGCAAGCGCAAAGCCTTTCCCATGCGAGTCCAGCATTTCTTTGCGGATATCCATGCCGCGAAGACGGATCTGAACTGGCAACCGAAATTTAGCTTAGTGGATGGCTTAAAAGACTCGTTCCAATCGGATTACCTCGCATCGGGACGGGATCAGCGGGAGATTGATTTCTCGATCGATGATGAAATTCTGGCGGTTCAGTAGACGCTCAGGACTAGAGCAGACTCTATTTTGAGTGCATAGAACGGTGCGTTAGATGTCGTCATAATCCCGTCCAGACTAGCTTTAGGACGTTTGATGCGGGTCAGGCTAACGCACCGTTTGCTTGTTAGGATTGGGGAATTAAGACCGGGTTGATGCAACGAGAGGCTCCACGAATGGCGATCGCATCTCAGTTTATGACCTTAGAGGACTACCTTCACTACGATGACGGTACCGCTACTCACTACGAACTGGAGGACGGAGAACTGTTACGTATGCCGCCAGGAAGCGATCTAAATCAACGAGTAGCTTCTTTTTTGTTTGCCGTTTTGGTGCGGATGGGGATTCCGTTCTACCGCATCCGGATTGGAGCGGAGATCGTTGTGAGTGGTGCACGGGCAACGGTGCGAGTTCCCGATTTGATGGTGTTGTCCGAGGAGTTGGCGCAAGCGCTGGAGGGGGCAAGCCGTTCGACGGTGACGCTGGATATGCCGCCGCCGCAATTAGTGGTCGAGGTGGTGAGTCCGGGGAAGGAAAACGAAGACCGGGATTATCGCTACAGGCGATCGCAGTACGAGTCGCGGGGCATTGCCGAATACTGGATTGTGGATCCCAGTCGTAAACAGGTGACGGTGTTGCGCTGGGTCGAGGGTTTGTATGAGGACGAAGTATTTACCGGAGATGGGGCGATCGCCTCTCCGCTATTGTCCGAGTTCAACCCAGGTGCAGTCTTAACCGCTGCCCAAGTGTTACAGATTGAAGCCAACGCCTAATCGAGTCGCCCCACCTCGTTAACTTGCGCGTTAGCTCAACTCTAAAAATCGCTGTAAGGCAGAAACCATCGCAGGCGGCCAACGGCGATCGCGCTGTACCCAGTTTAAATCTTTGTAGCGTCGGTCTAAACCAATCACCGACACCCAGTTGCTTTCAGCCTCTCCCTGTTGACCATCGACCCACAGCGCCGCTGTTAAGGCCGCCCGCATATCGGCAAAGCGAGGATATTTTCGTACCAGGTTTCGCATTTGACGGATCGAGTCTTGCACATCGCCCAGTTGATACAACGCTAGGGCACGATTCGCTTGGGCAAAGGCGTAGTCGGGGGCAAGTTCGGCGGCTTTGGTGAAGTCGGCTAAGGCATCTTCCCAATGGCCGAGTCCCGCCTCAGCGTTGCCGCGATTGTTGTAGGCGGCGGGATCGCCGGGATCAAGGTCTAACACCGTGTTATAGTCGGCGATCGCCTTCTTCCATTCGCCCAACCCCTCAAAGGCTGCTCCCCGATTCAGGTAGGGATCGGGGGCATCGGGAGCCAGTGCGATGGCTTGGTTATAGTCGGCGATCGCCTCCTCCAACTTGCGCTGACTCACCCTGGCATTGCCGCGATTGCTCCAGAGAGCAGGTTCCTGGGGCAATTGTTCGATGAGCTTTGTCCAGTAACGCTCAGCGGTGGCAAAGTCGCCCTTGTTGGTCGCTTCAAAGGCTTGGTTTCGCAGATCTGCGACGATGGCGAAGTCTGGAGCGGTGGCTGTTTGAGCATCGGAGGCAGGCATTCCCCCCAACCACAGCACCACCAGTAGTAACAATGACGCAATCCGAATCAGCATTCCCGTTTACCCGATCTCTTCTTTTGGGAATCATGACAGGAATTTGAATTCAGGACAACGTACGCTTGGGCGATCGCCCGGTCAAATTTCAAGCCTAATTGGCATAGCGCTGCTCCAGAGCGGCTCTTGCTTGTTCTCGATCGTCGAAATGCACTTTTTCGGTTCCCAAGATTTGATAGTCTTCGTGACCTTTTCCGGCAATCAGCACCCCATCTCCAGGCTGGGCCTGGGCGATCGCTGTTTTAATCGCTTCGGCGCGATCGCAAATCACCAGGGGATTAGTTTGGGGATCGATACCTACCAAGACATCCTGCAAAATTTGCTCTGGGTCTTCGGTGCGGGGATTGTCGGAGGTGACCACCGCTAAATCCGAGAGTCGCGCTGCAATACCTCCCATCTTGGGTCGCTTGGTGCGATCGCGATCGCCGCCACAGCCAAAGACGCAAATCATTCGCCCCTGGATAAACGGACGCGCCGCTAGCAGCATATTTTCCAAACTGTCGGGGGTGTGGGCATAGTCCACGATTACGCTGATGTCCTGTTCGGGCTTGATCTGCACCCGCTCCATACGTCCGGGGACACCGTTGAAAGCAGGGAGCGATCGCGCAATCGTTTCTAAATCCAATCCTAGGGATAAGGCCGCTCCAGCCGCCGCCAGAACGTTGGCGACGTTGAACTGTCCGACTAGCGGCATCTGGATCGCGATTTCGCCGAGGGGCGTGTGTAAGACTCCAGACACGCCATTGGGTTGATAGTTCAAATCACTCGTCCAAAGGTCGGCACTGGCATCCTGGGTGCTGTACGTCCAGACTTTCTCAGAACCTTGCGATCGCAACGTTTCCACCAATCGCTGACCGTAGGGATCATCCTGGTTCACGATTGCTCGTCCGGTTAGGTACTGCGGTGAAAAGAGGAGTGCCTTTGCTGAAAAATAGTCTTCTAAGTCTTTGTGGTAGTCCAGGTGATCCTGGGTGAGGTTGGTAAACACGGCTACCTCAAAGGGACAGCCCCACACCCGACTCTGCGCCAAGGCATGGGAGCTCACTTCCATCACGCCCAGTTCGCAACCCGCCGCCACCGCAGAAGCCAACTGTTCCTGTAAATCCAGAGCGAAAGGAGTAGTGTGGGTGGCAGTTTGTTGAAATCCTGGCCAGCGAGCATAGAGGGTGCCGAGGAGTGCTGTAGGTTTGTTCGCCTGACTCAGCAAGAATTCGATCAGGTGCGTGGTTGTGGTTTTGCCGTTAGTTCCGGTGACGCCGACTAGACGCAGCTTCTCGGCGGGATTGCCGTAGAAGGTGGCTGCCAGTTTCCCGCAGGCAAATACCATGTCTGCACAGGGCAGCACCAGTTCGCCACTGGTCGCAGGATGCTTTTCTAAGGCTTGCGGAGACACGATGGCGGCGATCGCCCCTGCGGCAAGGGCACTCATCCAAAACTCACCGCCATCTACCCGCGTTCCGGGCATGCCAATAAACACATCTCCCGGTTGGCAAGCGTGGGAATTGGTCGTTAACCCTTTCACCTCCGCCATCAGCGCCGGATGGTCGAGGGGGGGAATCATGCCAATCAGCGGTTGCAGTAGCGCGTGTAGTTTCATGTCAGAGCCTCCTCACACAGATTGCCCTCTATTGTTGACTATTTTCAGCCCAATATTTCTGTAACATTTGCTCCACTTGGTTCACCGATGCCCGTGGTGATAGGCGAGGCAAGGGAATGTAAGCGATCGCCGCATCCTCCGTTTCCTTCTCCCAGACCAGCACCGGAATTTCGTACTGATAGGCTTGGAACCAGTCATCGCGAGTGGTGATATCCCGAATGTCTATTTGCAACGGAATACTGCTGACTTGTTCTAATTTTTCCTGCAACCCTTCGCAGAGGTGACAACCCGGTTTGCCAAACAGAATCAGTTTCATCGCCATTCTCGGCACCGTCAACGTTAATCGTGGGTCAATTCTAATCGCTTGGGTGGGTTGAGCGATCGCCTTCCAGGTTTTACACCCACAGAAAAGGACGCTACCCAAGAGCAACGTCCTCATTAAAAACCTTACGGAACTGGAGAAAAGCTTATCTGTACCAACGGGCTAGCCTACTGGCTGAGCGGCATTCTCCCGCATCATTTGCACAAACTTTTCAAACAAATAATCGGCGTCGTGGGGGCCGGGGCTGGCTTCGGGGTGGTACTGCACCGAGAAGAGAGGCAGCCGCTTATGCTTGAGTCCGGCAACGGTGCGATCGTTCAGGTTAAGGTGGGTGATTTCGACATCCGCCTCGGGCAAGGACTCTTCCGAAATCGCAAATCCGTGGTTTTGGCTGGTAATTTCGACCTGCTGACTCAAACCACAGGGCTGGTTTAGTCCCCGGTGTCCAAACTTGAGTTTGAAACTCTCACCCCCCAAGGACAGCCCCAAAATTTGGTGCCCCATGCAAATGCCAAACATTGGCTTTTGAGCCTCAAGCAACGCTTTCACCGTTTCGATGCCTTCGCTCACGGCAGACGGGTCGCCAGGGCCGTTGGAGAGGAAAATGCCATCGGGATTATAGTTCAGGATTTCCTCGGCAGGTGTACTCGCCGGAACCACAATCACCCGGCATCCGTAGCTAGCCAAGCGGCGCAGAATGTTACGCTTCACGCCAAAATCGATGGCCACAACGGTAAATTCGGGCGTTGTCCGAATCGAATCCTTAGGGCCAAACTCCCACACCCCATCGGTCGGACTGATCCACTCGTACACATCTGAGGTAGTGACTTGGTTCACTAGGTTGAGTCCCGCCATGCTGGGGGCTTCTTGCACCTTTAGCAGTAGTTCCGCTGGGTCGAGAATTTCCGTGGAGATTGCACCGTTCATGGCTCCGGTGGAACGAATTTTGCGGGTGAGGGCACGGGTATCAATGCCGTAAATGCCAGGAATGTTGTGCTGCTTTAGATAATCGGAAAGGGATTGGGTAGACCGCCAGTTGCTAGGGCGATCGCACACATTGCGGGCGATCGCACCGCTGACATAGGGGCGAGCCGACTCCTCATCCTCCGGGTTCACCCCGGTATTGCCCAACTCAGGATAGGTAAAGGTGACAATCTGACCGCAATAGCTTGGATCGGTGAGAACCTCCTGGTATCCGGTCATCCCAGTATTGAACACCACCTCACCAATCGTGGTTCCCTTCGCGCCGAACGACCATCCCTGGTAAGCGGTTCCATCGGCAAGGACCAACAATGCAGGCTGAGCACCAGATCGCGGCATAGGATTCTCCAAGCAACATTCATCAAAACTCTATACATATTACGCTTGGATTAGGGAATATTAAGGTTAAGTCAATCCAAAATCTTTTGGTTTCATAACGTGGATTGCACACGGGAGAGGCTCTACTTGTTTGGGGAGGTACGCTGCGATCGCCCCTTAAAAGATTGACGAAGATCGAAACCAAGACGCAGGCATATTACAGGGGATAAAACCCATGACTCACTATCAAATTTTGCTGGGATGGGTGGCAGGTCTGCTGTTGATTACGGGGTGCGATCGCTTACCCGCTCAATTCTCAGAGTCAGAGGCTCAATCTCCGGAACCTGTTGCGGTCACTCCGTCCCCTGTGCCTCCGGTCGAAAGTACCCCTGCACCCACGAGTCCGGTGCGGGATCCCTTTGCGGACGCG
>JACYMB010000129.1 GCA_015272205.1 Synechococcales cyanobacterium T60_A2020_003
TGTTCATCCATGACTACAATCGCCAAATCAGACGGAAGTTGGTCGAGCAAGGGAACACCCCCTTTTCCTCCTGGAGTGAAGCCATAACTATGACTATGGGTAGCCGTCACGCCTATTTCACACCAGACGAATACTTAGCCATCGAGCGCATTAGCCCCATCAAACATGAATATCTGCAAGGTCAGATGGTGGCGATGGCCGGAGCCAGCAAAGCCCATGTCATTATCACTGGAAATCTTTCAGCTCAGCTCGTTAATCATCTACGCGGTACAGGCTGTATTTCCTATGCTGCGGATATGAAAGTTCGCCTCCCAGCTCTAAACATTTTCTACTATTCTGATTTATCCGTAACGTGCGACGAGCGCGATCGCGTTTCAAATGAAGACTTTATTTTGCATCCCAAACTCATTGTCGAAGTCCTCTCTGACTCTACCGAAGCCTTTGACCGGGGTGACAAATCTTCCGATTACAAAACTATTTCTGAACTGACGGAATATGTTTTGATTCATCAAAAGCAAATCTTGGTTGAACAGTTTCAGTGAAAGGCCAATAATCTATGGGTTCCTGATATCTATCGAGCAGGTGACACAATCAAATTTGTCAGTATTGACTTCGCGTGTGCTATTGAAACGCTCTATGAAAATATCGATCAACTATCTTAAAACTGTGTATGCTTCATTATTAAGTAATAGTAAAGATGCGATCGCCTCAAGCTGTTTCTAGCAAAATCTTTTGAAGCGCATTTGGGCTACGTTGGCTGAGGTATAGCATTTCTATCCCAACAACTTTGCCCTCAGCGTTATAGTCGAGAATAATCCCCTCACTGATTTCCTCAGATTCAACAATCGCAGAATCATCCAGTCTCAAATAAAGGGCATCATCTTCTTTATGGACGACTAGTTTCATTTCACTCTCCTATCAAAGAAGACCGTTATCACTCGCTTTGGATCAACATTCGGATTCACGATAACGCGTAACCAGCGATCGCCAAAATCGTTTATCTGTTTGAGGTAATGCGTATTTCCATAAGAATCCGCTACCGGTAGAAGCCGATCAGGCGAAGCAAGCGTTGCTTCGACCCACGCCATCTCAATATTCCGCTCTTGGATTTGGTGTTGAGCATGGTTAGATATTTGAAATCCTTCCAGCACCCTTGCTTACCCTGTTTCAGTACTTTCTATTTTAAGTGCGATCGTCCAAACCCCAGATCTTCGACTTCCGGCCTACCATCCAACCAGAAGTTGGAGATCTAAATCTATCTAGGCGCGATCGCCCTTCGTATTCACAATTGCCCCTACTCGCCTGCTTGCTTCTTTAATAAAGCCATGACGTCTTCAGAAAGCCATAAACCTGAATCTCGGAGTTGTTGTAAGCGATCGCTTACAGAACTGATCAATCCGCGCTGCTTTGCGAGAACAATCATCCCTCCCGTCCCTAGAGTAGAAATTCCTAGCGTTCGGGCACAACGTCTGGCTGCGGCGTCATCCACCATTGCGCGGTATCCAAGATTTTGCAGGGCAAAGCTCAAAACCGCTGATTCACCTGCACCTAAGTCCCATGTCATAATCAATGGGTGAAGGTCAACGGCAATTGGCGTTACCCAGTTTGTATCAGGAAGATGCTGGGAGGCCAAATCATGCTTAGAGACGGTTACTTCCGCCCAAACCGCCTGGGGCACTAGAATTTTATCAAAGAGTTGTGGTAGTAGTTCAGCTTGACCGCTTTTGAATAGCACGATTAAGGGAGAGGCATTGACAACGACTCGGTCAATCTGCATCCGCTAACTCCTGAGCAAGATCAGCAGCGGTATACTGTAGAACGGAAACTTGGTAGCGAGACAGGGCATCAATAAACTCCGAACGGGAGAGTCCGGCAACTTCAGCCGCTTTTCCTTGCGAAACGTCGCCGAGTTCGTACCACTTGACTGCCGCCGCAATTCGCATTTCCTGCACAAACTCTTCAGGTGCTTTGCGGAGGGCAGAAAAAACGGTATCAGGAAGCTGGATTTGGACGGTTTGCATGGTCTAGATGTTGAGGAAAACCTCATTTTAGTAGAGACGCATTTTCTCCCTACTATACGCTTCTCTGAGAAGAGATGGTGAGCATGCACGCGTTTTCAACTTACCAGATGAATGCGATCGCCCACATCCCCGACCACCGACGTCTTACCTGCTGCCGAACCGTAGCGTTTCGGACTTGCAGCAGAAGTCGGAGATCTAAATCTATCTAGGCGCGATCGCTCCCTGAAAAGATCAGGACGGCGATCGCCAGCAGAACATTAAGTTTGTGAACGACGAGATGCCCAATTTGCGAGTAGCTTGCTTGCATTCATTGCTTGCTCTGAAAGTTGCCGGTTAATCACGTTTCCAACTTCTGTAACCTTGTCTATTACGCTGCCCATCACTTTGTCCCATTGAGTAGGTTCAAAGAACTGAGGATATTCGTCTTTAACGGTCGCAATCTTGTTTTGAATTTCTGCTAATGCTTCAGGCTTTGCGAACGATGCACCTAGGAAGTACGCCTTATCAAGAGTCTGTACAGCCTTTTTCGCATTTTCTTCTATATCAACACCACTGAACGCAAGATCTGCACTTAGCTCTCCCTTTTTGAGTAGAGTAATATACTCAGTCACAATAGCGTTGAGTCTCTTTGATTGACCGCTCGATAGAGCTTTCCATGCAGCGAATCCAATTCCAATCGCTGCGATCGCGGCTCCTCCTGTAGTGAGAGCTGCAAGCATCATTGCTCCAGCAACCATGCCACCGCCACCTGCTGCGATTGCACCACCCCCCAACCATGCCAATGCAGCATTTGTGGCAGCAGCTCCGCTTAACGTACTAATTGCTGTCCCTGTGCTGGCAGCAGCGAAGGACATTACTAAGCTCATCACTGCAGGACCGGTTACAACCCCAGCTGCACCTGCAGCTCCTCCAGACTTTAGTATTAGGAGAAGTCGTTCTCTTGCTTGTTTGGAATCCGGAGTTCCCGCAACGATTTCAGTAGCCCAATGCTCGCAATTGTATGATTTAACGTTATATTTCGGCGCTTCACCTGATTGCTTAAAACGCTTGTAAGCCTCCTTCATGTTGAACTTGATTTCCTCCGGCTCAAGAAGTTGAGGAATGTCGGTGACTATTTCCCATTCTCGCCTTCGTAAAGGAATAATTTCGAAGACGCCGTTTCCCGTTTCCACGTTTTGACTGAAGCCCATCGTGCCAATCTTCTCATCCACAAAGACAGCATAGTGATAGGTGCTGGCTGTCAGCTTATGTCGTAAGACGGTACCCGTTCTGAGATAACTAGCAATGTTGTATTGATTTGACATGGTACATATTCCTCACTTCTTGAGATGAAGCAATACAGCCTAGCTATCCAACCATTCATCAAGAGCTTCTTGCTCCTCTGGAGAGCACATTTCGGCTACAGAATGCGAAGCACTAGAAGCAGACATAATTCCGAGTGTCTGAACTAAATCCAGCTCCACTCCTAGCGTTTGCTCTACTTGCTTACTGACTCCTTTACCCGTCGTAACGCCTTTCTTGACAGCATTAACGAAGCTTTTGAAGATTTTGTTTGGTTGTAAGTCCATTGCTTGGATCCTCAATAACAGATACAGACGTGTTTGGCTCTCGCCACCTCAATTGTATATACGGTCAATGTTACGTAGGTTCAGGAAAACTACTGAAAAGCTTTTCCGAGCCTTCAATGCCACATGGATAAACCATCCAAGCAGATTCCTTTCAATACGAACCAGTGGAAAGGCGATCGCCCTTCAGTAAACGAGGC
>JACYMB010000130.1 GCA_015272205.1 Synechococcales cyanobacterium T60_A2020_003
TTACTTGCGGAGGTTGAAGTAGCGGGACGGTTGGTATAGCTGTTGGGCGGGAATCCGGCAAAGTTCTTTTGGTTCACTAACTGCCGGTGCAGCATGGTTGCCTCCTTCAATGCCGGAACAATTTCATACAATTCCTGCTCGAAGGTTGCTAAAAGGGCTTGCTGAGTCGGGAATTCCTTTTCCTTGTAGCAATAGGCGTGCAGTTCCACCACACTTCCCCCCGTTCGCTCTGCCCAGTCCATATAGTCTTCCTGAATCCGGTGGTAGAGGGTAATGCTGTCCGTTAAACGATAGCCAGACAGGGAAGTAAAGTTGCTGTGCTCCCAGTCAAAGTCCTGATCAAACCAGAAGCGAGCCACGGCAAACGGATCGGCCACTTGAAGCTCGGTCACCTGCTGGGCAACCTGGGCATCCACATCCCCTTCGGATAGGGAAAAGAGGTGCTGAGTGCCTGGAATATCGGTCGCAAACACGTAGTAATCGGCTTCAATGGTTTGAGCGGGTGCTGCATCAGGAGGGGCGATCGCCACCATCTGCACCTGATCATCTTTGCGCTGAAGCACTTTGAACCGGGGCAAATCCCGATCGGCGGGGCCTTGCAGCAGTTTACCTTGGGCGTCGTAGGCGGCACCGTGACAGGGACACTGAAATTGACCATCCTCCTCTTGGTGAACGGTACATCCTTGGTGAGTACAGCTCAGGGAAATCGCTTCCTTACCGTTGTTCACTAGCTTAAAGACGCGATCGCCCGCCCCAAAGAATTCCATTTCATCGGTACTCAGCAGCGGATTGCGGCTCATCCAGAAGGGCACATCGCTGGTTTCAGTTCCCTGCTGATACTCGATCGCCCGAATGCATCCATCCTGCCAGTGCAGCTTTCGCACCGTAGCGCCTGTAATCGTTTCCCCTCCGGCATCCCGAATGGCATTCGCGATCGGATCCACCAAGCTGCGTCCCATATCTTGCCGAGTTCCTTCAAAGGCCAACCCCTCTGGATTGCCAAAGAAGTAGAAATGGAAGAACTGCATCAGTTCACCCGCACTCAGCACATCGGGCGAGTTCAGGCTGGACTTGGCAAAGGGCAAAAAGTAGAGGTCGTACAAGCCACGGGGAAAATCTCGCGATACCCATTCGGCAACCGAAAGATGATCAAGGCGATCGTAGCTGCGTTCGGGATGGAATCCGGTAATCTCCTTAAATACATCCCAATGCTCCAGCTTGGTTAGGTTCAAGCCCCAGCGCAGACGATTCGGAGACGAAACCGCTAAGTCCATCACGTTCCAGGGAAAGGACGAGTGGCTAGGGCGAAAGACTTCGGGAGCATAGTTGCGATCGCGATATACCACCGAGTAAAACTCCAAGGACTTGAAGTTATCCCGCGCATCTAATTCCGCCATCAGATCTTTGAGGTTGTAATACTGGGGAAAAAACCCGTGGAAGCCATGCTCCATCTTGAACGATTCCCCTGCCACCTCGATCGGCCAACTGGCAACTTTTCCACCAAATTGCGGCGCTTTTTCGAGAAGGGTGACCTGAAATCCGCGCTGACTCAGTTCGTAGGCACTCGCTAATCCCGCAAGGCCACCCCCAACCACGACCACTCGCTTACGTTGTGACGCCATCCGAGGCAGGGCGATCGTATCTTGCTGAAAGACGTTGGGCTGTGGCTTGGCAAAGCGGGAATAACCGACTAATGCTCCTACTGAGCCAAGCCCGGCAATTTTGAGTAGCGTCCGACGCGAAATCGAATAATCAGACGCTTTACTGGGAGACTGCTCTGGGGTCAGAGCCTCAGACAACGAGGAATTAAGTTTGGGAAACATTCAAGCTCGGACTACTACAACAACCACACTGATTACAGAACACAATACCTTCTGCTGAGAGAAACATTGCTCTCTAAATAATGTTCCATATTCACCGGAAAATCGGTAGCCCACTTCTCGAAGAAAACCTTTTATTTGTCATTCCCGCAACCGATTTCTCGGTTCAAGGATGAATTTAATCTTCAAGCTGGCGTGCAGAAACCTCTACCGCGCTCACATCAACGACTCCAGGAGGGGTTATACGCTGAAAGCTTCCATTTTCTACTAATAAAGGTTCCCCACAGCTTGGACATGTGAGCTGCATGCGATTCACACCTGCCAACCCTTGCCCACAAACAGGACACTGCCCATCAACCAAATTTCGCTTTAACCACCAGCGCAGTCCTAAGAATCCGACAATGGGCAAAAATAGCAGAAATGCGACCAAAATAAACAGGGACTTCACAAGCCAGCCTAGTCCGATCGCACTCAAGAGCCAAATTCCCGCTAAAATGGTGAGCCAGAAGCGGAACCCTGATAGATTTACTTGCACACCATTAAATCCGTTCTGGTTCATGGGGATCTCCTGCTTGTCTTAAGGTGATTATCAATGCCAAAGCAATGCACAAATTGAGATTTTAATTTCGCGGTTCTTAATAGTTGTCAGCGGACAATCTTGGGAATGAAGATAACGCCTGAATAAACTCAATAGGCCAAACAACGTTTTACGGTATGTCTATTCTATCGAACGGCTTTATGTTGCCGGGATGCCGTTGGGATCATTCAATAATCTTTATAGCAGCGATCGCCCTATACAAACCAGGGTAGATTACGCCCCGAACATTCGAGAGATCCACCCTGTGCAGATACTGATGAAGCAATGATGAAAGGGCGATCGCCCCTCCACCCCATAGACATCACAAACACAACACCTGCCCCAAGACCAAATCAGACAAGCGCTTCATCAATCTCAAGACAGGTGTTGAATTCAGTAATCGCCTTAGGACTCTAAATCCCTAGAACAACCCCAGCGTCAGAGACTTGCTGATGGGGAACGTTGCACCGATACCGAGCCAAATGGTCACCAGGGTTCCAAACAGGAACACACTAGTTGCCAAAGGACGACGGAACGGATTTTGGAACTTGTTCACGTTCTCAATGAACGGAATCAACATTAAGCCCAGAGGAATTGCGGTTTGTAGCGCAATCCCCAGGAGTTTGTTGGGCACAACCCGCAAAATCTGGAAGGCCGGGTACAGGTACCACTCAGGCAAAATTTCTAGGGGTGTTGCAAACGGGTTGGCAGGCTCACCCACCAACGCAGGATCAAGAACTGCTAGGGAAACGCAACAGGCGATCGTTCCCAGGATTACAACGGGGAAGGTGTAGAGAAGATCGTTCGGCCATGCAGGTTCACCGTAGTAATTGTGACCCATGCCCTGCTTTAACTTCTCCCGTAACTTTGGATCGCTCAGATCCGGCTTCTTAAGCGTTGACATAACTATCGGTGTTCTCCTTAATCGTCTGAAGACAGGCGTATGTAACGTAAAATTCGCAACGAGCTGTAGGCATAGCGTATCAAACACCCAATGGATGATTCCGTATCGTGAAGATACCGTTTCAAGTGACTTACAGCTCGCTCAATCGGCTTACAAGGGGCCAGAAATCCCTTGCTTGCGGATCATCAAGAAGTGCAGCAGCATAAACACTGCAATCAGCCAAGGCAATACGAAAGTATGCAGGCTGTAGAAACGAGTTAGGGTGGACTGACCAACGCTGGTACCACCGCGCAGTAGCTCAACCATGAAGGAACCAACTACGGGGATCGCCTCAGGGACACCGGATACGATTTTAACCGCCCAGTAACCAACCTGGTCCCAAGGCAACGAGTAACCCGTTACACCAAATGAAACGGTAATCACCGCCAAGATCACGCCCGTTACCCAGGTCAGCTCACGAGGTTTCTTAAAGCCACCCGTGAGGTACACGCGGAAAACATGGAGGATCATCATCAGCACCATCATGCTGGCAGACCAACGATGAATAGAGCGGATCAACCAACCAAAGTTAACTTCGGTCATGATGTATTGCACTGATGCGAAGGCTTCCGTGACGCTTGGCTTATAGTAGAAGGTCATTGCAAAGCCAGTTGCAAACTGGATGAGGAAGCACACTAGGGTGATGCCACCTAGGCAATAGAAGATATTGACGTGGGGAGGGACGTACTTGCTGCTGATATCGTCAGCGATCGCTTGAACCTCTAGGCGATCGTTAAACCACTTGTAGAGCTTTGAGTCCGTTACCTGCTTAGTAAACATGAAGCCAGAGTTCCAAGAAATGTTTATGCTGTTAGTAGAAATGTAACATAGCTTTCATTAACATTGTGGGGCTAAAAGGGTTGATCTGTCTAGGATTTACATAGCAAAACATTTGACACAATCCCATAGTCTGGGTTGAACGCTTAAACTACATTCAAGGGCATCTTAACCTTGGCCTTTACACAACTTTATAGATTCTCAGGGTTGAGGACGGTGATCTTCATTGAGCGTCATGAAGCGATCGCCCGTAGCCCTCGTCCTAACACAAAATACAAAACTTGTTATCTAAAGTTCTTGAGTGCATGAGAAAACAGCTTCTTCGGGTTGGGGTATTTTTAACCATCTTGATTATTCTGGGGTTCAGCGTGCTGACACCGAATGCCTATGCCTTCAGTGAGGAGCAAAAGCTTGTCACTGAAGTATGGCGGATTGTTGATCGCGCCTACGTAGACGACACCTTTAATGATCAGAATTGGTGGTTAGTGCGGCAGAAGGCACTGCAGCAACCGCTACCCGATCGTGAGGCAGCCTACACGGCGATCCAAAAAATGTTGGAGGGGCTCGATGATCCGTTTACCCGCTTACTGAAACCGGATCAGTACCGGAGTTTACAAACCTCGACCTCTGGTGAGTTAACAGGAGTTGGCTTGCAAATTACACGCGATGCGGAGGACGGCGGCCTGCGGGTTATTGCTCCCATCGAAGGGTCACCCGCCGAGCAAGCCGGAATTCTGCCGAGCGATCGCATTACCAAGATCAATGGCTTCCCCACTGTAGATCTGACCTTGGATGAGGCCGCAGAGCGGATGCGAGGGCCCATTGGTAGTCAGGTGACGCTAACGATTGTGCGGAATACGGAATCCCCTGTTGACATTGACGTGGTGCGCGATCGCATTAGTCTCAATCCGGTTTATGCGGATCTGCGCACCTTAGACGACGAGAAGGTGGGCTATATTCGGTTGGCGCAATTCAACGCGAACGCCGCTGCTGAGGTTGCTAAAGCTGTTGAATCTTTGGAGAGCCAGGGGGCAGACGCCTACATTCTCGATCTTCGGAACAATCCAGGTGGATTGCTACAAGCCGGGATTGATGTCGCCCGCCTCTGGCTAGAGGAGGGTACGGTGGTCTACACCGTCAATCGTCAGGGCATTCAGGAAAGCTTTGAGGCTACGTCCCATGCCCTCACCCAAGATCCGCTGGTGGTGCTAGTGAATCAGGGCACCGCTAGTGCGAGTGAAATCTTGGCTGGAGCACTCCAGGATAACGGACGGGCAACCCTCGTGGGCGATCGCACCTTTGGCAAAGGGCTGATTCAATCCTTGTTCAGTCTTTCTGACGGTTCAGGACTCGCGGTAACGGTTGCAAAGTACGAAACTCCAGCTCACCACGACATTAACCGTCAGGGCATTCAGCCGGACTATCCGGTTCCGGGCGATCTGCTGACGCGGGCACAGGTCGGCACCCCGAACGATCCCCAATATCAAGCCGCATTGGATGTGCTAACTCAAAATGCAGTCTTGGCTCACGCTACCTAGGAGCACCAGTAGCAGCCGCACCTATCATGATCCGCTCCACGGGGCGATCGTCCTCGATCGGCGCGATCCAGTCGAAGCGCTCTTAATTCAGCTCATTGATACGCCCGAATTTCAACGGTTACGGCGAATTCGTCAACTAGGGCCTGCGAGTCTGACGTTTCATGGGGCGGAGTCCTCGCGGTTTACCCATTCCCTCGGTGTCATGGCGATCGCCCGTCGCGCTTTTGATGGCATTGCTGCTCGCTATCCCGAACTGTTGCCCCATCGAGCGACGGTGCTGTGTGCAGCCCTCCTCCACGACATCGGGCATGGCCCCTTTAGCCACACTT
This sequence comes from Synechococcales cyanobacterium T60_A2020_003, assembly GCA_015272205.1. Lineage (NCBI taxonomy): Bacteria > Bacillati > Cyanobacteriota > Cyanophyceae > Synechococcales > Synechococcales cyanobacterium T60_A2020_003. Next base: position 5,985 of record JACYMB010000130.1, read on the forward strand.
GCGAAGAGATCTTTAGCTGTCACCATGAGCGTTGGACCCAGCGAATTTTGGAAGAATCGGACGGGGTGCGATCGCTTTTGACGGGCTTTCATCCCGATTTGCTAGCGGATATTCTCCAGGTTTATCAAAAAGAGCATCCGATTCCCTTTGTGTGGCAGTTGGTGTCGAGTCAACTCGATTGCGATCGCCTAGATTACTTGATGCGAGACAGCTATGCAACCGGGGCATCCTACGGCAAGCTGGATTTGGATCGGATTTTGCTGGCACTGGAGTTCGATCCGACGCAGCAAATTCTGGTGGTGAAGCAAAAGGGAATTACCGCCATTGAGCATTACCTGATCGTGCGGTACTTCATGTACGCCCAGATTTACAACCATCCCAAGAATATTGCCGCCACCTGGATTCTGCGCCATGCCTTTGGACGAGCCCAAGAACTTCTAATGCTCAATCACAGCCCCTTTTGTGATGACACAATGACCGTTTGGCTCGGCGGAGATTGCGATCGCATGGCCTTGGCGCATTACCTAGCTGCCGATGATGGCGTGTTTACCTATCACCTTCAGCGGTGGCAGACTCATCCCGACCCCATCCTGGCTGATCTCTGTCAGCGCTATGTGAATCGGGATTTATTCAAAGCCTACGATGTGACCCACCTCAGCACCGAACACCAAAATGAATTGCTCACCCAAGTACGTCAAAGCCTGACAGGACAGGGATACCCTGCGGAATACTACGCGGGATTACGAACGTCCTGGAGTCGAGGCTATACCCTCTATCAACGCGGCATCAAACTTCAAGCAGGGACAGAACTCCAGGAATTGAGCGATCGCTCTCCCTTGGTGAAAACCATTACCCAACCGCAGCAGCGCCACTGGCTGATTTGCCCCCGTGAAGCCATGCACGGGTTGCCGAAAACGGGGTATTATATCAAGCCTGCTTAAATGCTCACTAAAACCCATGATATTAAACGGTCTGTTTGGGCAGATGGCCTATTGCCCCAGTACAAATGCCTCCGTGAACAAATATTCATCCTTTGTGACGCACTAGGCCGGATTAGATACGCTAGTGCCTATAGACTTCGCATTCTCAGGACACAAACTGTATGTACAGCCAAAGCAACAACCCTGTGCAGATCACCTTTCACTATCTGGACGGTCATAGCGAGTCCTTTACCCTGCATCAAGAGGTGATTGATGCTGAAAATAGCCAAGAATTTCAGCTTGAGGTTCGCCATCTTCTGCGTAAGGAGTGGTGGATTCTGCACCTTCCTGAGCAAACCGTGCTTATCAATATTGCCAACGTCACCAAGGTAGAAGTGAAGCCTCCCATGCCCCAACTCAAAGGGGAAGATGTCTTTCCGTTAGCCGAGCGCATGACGGCCTTGAGTCGCGCCCGGTAGAGATCATTTAGTTCCTTCCAGACTGACAAAAGCCAGACCTTGCTGAAAGAACAGGAATTCCAATGTTAGGGTATGTAAAGCAATTCCCTAGCATGAGGAGTTCTTTGGCTTTATGGTTAATTCGCGATCGCGCGTTTGTCTACAGCGTTCAACGTCCTACGATTTAGCGTCTCTTTTGCCTGATATCGAAACGCTCCTAGCGCCTCTCGGCGGCATGGTGGCGTTTGTGAAACCGGGCGATCGCGTTCTGCTTAAGCCAAATTTACTCACCGGGGCACGACCCACCAAGGAATGCACCACACGCCCAGAGTTAGTCTACGGTGTCGCCAAGCTGGTTCAGGAGGCGGGAGGTCAACCCTTTTTGGGCGACAGTCCGGCGTTTGGTAGTGCCCAAGGGGTAGCGCAGGCCAATGGCTACACGCCGATGCTGGAGGAGTTAGGCATTCCCGTTGTGGAGTTCCACGGCAAGCGCTATGAAACCGTCAGCCAAGACTTTAATCATCTGCGCCTGTGCAAGGAAGCCATGGATGCAGACGTGGTGATTAATCTGCCCAAGGTAAAATCCCACTGCCAGTTAACGCTGACCCTGGGGGTGAAAAACCTCTTTGGATGTGTGCCCGGAAAAATGAAAGCCTGGTGGCATATGGAAGCGGGGAAAGATCACGAACGCTTTGGGCAAATGCTGGTGGAAACAGCGCGGGCGATCGCCCCAGACCTCACCATCGTAGACGGCATTATCGGGCATGAGGGCAATGGCCCTAGCGGTGGCGAACCTCGCGCATTGGGTGTGTTGGCGGCATCGGATGATGTCTTTGCCTGCGATCGCGCCTTCGTTTCTATCCTCAATGCGAATCCTGCCGATATTCCGACTGTCGCTGCATCTCAACGGCTGGGACTCTGCGGAGATCTGGACGCCATCGAGTTTCCCCTGGCGCATCCAGACGACTTGCGCCTTTTGGACTGGCAATATCCCACGAACATGATGCCCATTGATTTTCGGATGCCGCGCATTGTCAAATCGTCCTTCAAGCACTTTTACATTCGCTTTATCAAAGAGCCGATGATTCTTTACTCGAACCGCTGAGTGACGAGCTTAGTCTAAGGTTATGACAACACTCAAGATCCTCTTGATTTCCACCCCGGTTGGGCCGTTAGGGTCGGGTTTAGGTGGAGGCGTAGAACTCACCTTAGCCAACATTGCAAAGGCGCTATTGGCCAGAGATCACCATGTGGAGGCGATCGCTCCGGCTGGCTCTGACAGTGCTGACCTACCGCTCATCCCCATTGATGGCGAACTTCAGCCCACAGCCCAGAGCCAGGGACGCCATACCCCCGTCATCATGCCACCGAATTCGGTACTGGCGAATATGTGGGCGCAGGCGCTGCAACGGGCACCCCAGTACGATGTGCTGGTGAATTTTGCTTACGACTGGCTGCCTTTCTACCTGACACCCTTCCTACCCAGTCCCGTTGCCCATCTGGTCAGCATGGGATCACTCACCGATGCGATGGATCACGTGATCAGTCACATCGCAGACTCCCATCCCCACAGCATTGCGGTTCATAGTCGTGCCCAGGCAGACACGTTTCCGTTCAGCGATCGCTGTCGGGTGTTGGGCAACGGGTTTGATTTGTCTCTGTATACCTTTCAAGCGAAAGCGACGGATGCCCTCGCCTGGGTCGGACGGATTGCCCCAGAGAAGGGCTTAGAAGATGCGATCGCTGCTGTTGAACAAACGGGGACACCGCTCAAAATTTGGGGAGCGATCGCGGATCCGGTCTACTGGCAACAGATTCAGGATCAGTATCCTAATGCACCTATCTCCTATGAAGGATTTCTGCCGACCTCAGCGCTTCAGCAAGCCATGGGAGCCTGTCGGGGACTCATCATGACGCCTAAATGGGTAGAAGCCTTTGGCAATGTGGCGATCGAAGCGCTGGCCTGTGGGGTTCCGGTGATTGCCTATCGTCGCGGTGGCCCTGCTGAGATTGTGCAGCAGGGCAAAACGGGGTGGTTGGTCGAGCCGGATTCGATTCAGGGTCTGGTTGAGGCGATCGCAAAACTCGATCAGATTTGTCGCCATGACTGTCGCCGTGCCGCTGAGGTGTATTATTCCTTAGACGCCATGGGCGATCGCGTGGAGCAGTGGCTCCATGATGTTGTCTACTACGAGCGATCGTAAGTATCTCGTCGTTTACTTCCAAACCTCAACTGAACTATGCGTGTTTGTGTCCCCCCTGCTCCCCTTGAACCTGGCGATCTGTTGTATGTTGTATCCCCTAGTGGCGCATTGCGCGAACGAGAGGCTTTCTATCATGGAGTGGATGTGTGGCGATCGCGCGGTTTTCAGGTCAAGTTTGTGCCGGGATTCGATACGCGGTGGGGCTACCTAGCCGGAGAGGATGACCATCGCAGAGACCAAATAAAGGCGGCCTTAGCCGATCCAGACTGCCGTGGCATTCTTTGTTCCCGTGGAGGATACGGCGGGGCGCGCGTGCTGGAACACTGGAATTGGGAAGGACTTGACCCTAATTGTCCTAAATGGCTAATTGGGTTCTCAGACATTACGGCGCTACTGTGGAGCCTGAGCCATCAGGGAATTGCAGGCGTTCATGCCCCCGTCTTAACTACCCTAGCAACCGAACCGGGTTGGTCGGTTCAGCGTTTATTTGACTGGGTATCTGGGCAAGCTCTGCCTCCGCTTCAAGGTAAATCTTGGGTCGGGGGAACCTGTGAAGGGGTCCTGCTTCCGGCAAACCTAACCGTTGCTACTCACCTCCTATGTACCCCGGTTCAGCCTGATCTGGAGAACGTGATTCTCGCCCTTGAGGATGTCTCCGAAGCCCCCTACCGCATCGATCGCATGTTGACCCAATGGCGCATGAGTGGCCAGATTCAGAAAGTACGGGGCATTGCCCTTGGACGCTTCAGCCAGTGTGACTCCCCCAACGGCATTCCTAGTTTCAGCGTAGATGAAGTCTTGCGCGATCGCCTATCTGATCTGGGGATTCCAGTGGTGTCCGATTTGCCCTTTGGTCACGATGGAGTCAATGCGGCTCTACCTGTGGGTATTATGGCTCAACTGGATGGCGAT
>JACYMB010000131.1 GCA_015272205.1 Synechococcales cyanobacterium T60_A2020_003
AAGTCCCCAAACCCAAACGCCAAAAAGATAAACCTCACGTCTCCACTGCTCGATTACTGCGTGAAGCGAAATCTAAAGAAGATAAAACAGTACCTTGAAAGGGCTGCGTAGTATCCCTAAACGGTAGACAAAACCGAATGGGAAAATAACGAGTGAAAAAGCGCACCGTTCCCCCCTCCAACGTTCATTCCTCCTGACCCCATGACCAAAGCCACTGAAGCCACCTCCAAACGAATCTCCGATAGTCAGACCTCTTCCGAAAGTCAACCCACACCCAACATCCAAGCGAAGCCCGCTCCACAAAAAGACTTCTACGATCCGCAATACTATTTCAGCCGAGAGCTAAGCTGGCTGGAGTTCAATCGGCGCGTATTGCACGAATCCCTTGACCCGCGCACACCTTTTCTAGAACGCCTCAAATTCTCGGCCATTTTCAGTTCGAATCTGGATGAGTTTTTTATGGTGCGGGTTGCTTTTCTAAAAGATCAGGTCAACGCCAAGGTTGATCGACTGAGCGTGGATGGACGCACTCCAAAGCAACAACTGAAGGAGATTCGCGATCGCCTGCGTCCCTTAGTAGCTCAACAGCATCAGCATTTCGAAACGGTTCTGCGTCCTGAAATGACTGCCCACGGGATTCATTTGCTGAACTATAGCGATCTCAATGAAAAGCAGAAGAAATATTTACGCGACCTGTTTGAACAACGGTTATTCCCGGTGCTAACGCCCTTAGCCGTTGACCCTAGCCATCCGTTTCCGCTGATGGCAAACCTGAGTCTGAACCTAGCAGTGTCCGTTAAACATCCCGAAACCGGACGCATCGAATTTGCACGGGTCAAAGTGCCTGATATTTTGCCTCGGTTTGTGCCGTTGCCAGAAGAGTTACATCCCACGAAACCTGCCCAGTGCACGTGGGCAGGTGTGCCGATTGAACAGGTGATGGCTCCTCATTTGGAGGCGTTGTTCCCAGGCATGGTCATTCAGGAATGTTATTCCTTTCGGATTACCCGCGATGCCGATATTGCGATCGCCGAACACGAATCGGATGACCTACTGCTGACGATCCAGCAAGAACTTCACAAACGGCACTTTGGGGGATCGGTGGTGCGCCTAGAAATTCAGCCCTCTACGTCGCAACGGGTGCGGGGCATGCTCATGAAAGGGATGGACATCACCAACGATGACGTCTACGAAATTGATGGACTACTGGGACTCACCGATCTCATGACATTTATGGGGTTATCTCTACCAGAGCTAAAAGATCCACCGTGGACTCCGGTCATTCCGCCCCGGCTTCGCCAGATCCACGAACCGGGCATTTCCACCAACCTGGAAGAATCAGAGGATATTTTCAGCATTATTCGGCAAAAAGATCTCCTCGTTCACCATCCCTACGAATCCTTTGATGCATCAGTCGAGCGCTTTGTGACCCAGGCTGCCGACGATCCGGACGTGCTGGCGATTAAAATGACGCTCTACCGCACATCGGGAGATTCGCCGATTATTGCCGGACTGATCGCCGCTGCTGAGAACCGCAAACAGGTGGCCGCCCTGGTCGAACTGAAAGCCCGCTTTGATGAAGAAAACAACATCGTCTGGGCACGAAAGCTAGAAGATGCTGGGGTTCACGTCATCTACGGGGTGATTGGTCTCAAAACCCACACCAAAATTGTGCTCGTGGTACGGCGGGAAGGAGACGACATTCGCCGCTATGTCCACATTGGCACAGGCAACTACAATCCCAAGACGGCAAAGTTCTACACGGACTTTGGGTTGTTGAGCTGTCGTGAGGACTTGGGAGCCGATCTGACCGATTTATTTAACTACCTCACAGGCTATTCCCTGCAGCGAGACTACCGCAAACTGCTGATTTCTCCGGTCACGATGCGCGATCGCATGTTGGCCATGATTGATCGGGAAATTGAGCACATCAAAGCGGGTAAATCGGGGCGAATTATTGCAAAGATGAACGCCCTTGTTGATGCCAAAGTCATTGCAAAACTGTACCAAGCCTCTCAGGCTGGCGTCGAGATTGATCTGATCGTGCGGGGTATTTGCTGTTTGCGTCCAGGGGTAGAGGGGGTGAGTGAAACGATTCGGGTAGTTAGCATTATTGGTCGCTATCTGGAACACTCGCGCGTCTTCTATTTCCAAAATGACGGACAGGAGGAATTCTACATTGGCAGTGCCGATTGGATGACGCGCAATCTCGATCGCCGCGTTGAGGCCGTTACTCCCGTTGAAGATCCAGATCTTCAAGCCGAACTTAAGACCGTTCTAGAGATCATGCTGTCCGATAATCGGCAGGCTTGGGATCTCATGGTCGATGGTTCCTACGTGCAACGGCATCCTGGCGAAAATGAAGCCGAACGCAGTAGCCAAAATTTGCTCATGGAACGCACGCTAAAGATTGCTGCTTCTATTTGATGCCTGTTTACGGTTTGCTTATTCTTACCAATGGCGAATGAATCCTCGATAAGCTTCTATCTAAAGGCATTGACGAAGGGGACATCAATCTAGGATAGTTCACGGCTTTGTTGCATGATTAGAAAAACGGTCAGGTTCGCCTTGAGAGTGTCCTGGTA
>JACYMB010000132.1 GCA_015272205.1 Synechococcales cyanobacterium T60_A2020_003
TACCAGGACACTCTCAAGGCGAACCTGACCGTTTTTCTAATCATGCAACAAAGCCCGCCGCAACCCGATTTTTGATTCCAGCAAATCCGGCTGAACGCATTGATTTTGGCAATCCGACCAACACTCTCTCCGGTGTGACCTTGGGCGTCTTGCCCAACACAACAACCGCTACGTTTTTAGAAAATCGCTATCCCGATGCAACCATCGTCTATTTTGATGGGGTTGAGGGTCGAGAACAAGGGGTTCAGGCGGTGGCGGACGGGGCGATCGCGGCCTTTGCGGGTGATGATATTTTGACGATTGGCGAAGTGAACCAACTCGGACTCGATCCAAGTGCATTTAGACTCGTGCCAGAACTACCGTTGACCTGTGAGTTTTACGGAGTCCTCCTACCAGAAGGAGACGACGACTGGCGACGCACCGTGAATCAGTTCATTACCACCTTCAACGAAGGTCAAACGTTGGGTCGTTGGTTCCGGGATCTCTCGTCCGTAGAACTCAATAATCTTCAGAACTGTCTCAATCGTTGACGCGGATGGGGAGAGTGGGGCGATCGCTCCCGCCGACTGCCATACAGATGGGTGTAGACATAGGTAAATGCATTCCCCATGAAGAAGATCTGGCAGGTCAGATAGAGCCACAGCATCAACACCATCACGCCACCCACCAAACCATAGGACTGGTACTGGCTGCCTATATGGAGAATACTATTGCTCACTAGCTGCTGAAGCCCCATCAATGTCCCCGTTGTGATCAAGCTTCCGAGCCAAAGATCAGTCCACTTCACCGGGGTAGACGGCAAAATTTTGAACAGCGCTAAAATCACCAGACACAGCGTTAAAAATGTTGCACCGAGCTGAATATCTTTGAGAATTAAAACTTCGTCTAATTCCACAAAGGTGATCAGGGTGTTAAACGTCTCTAACAGTTCGCGCAAAGTTTTCAAGGCAATATTTGAAAGGAGGGAAACCAGCATCAATACAGAGGCACTGAGTACCAACGAAAACGCCAAGATGCGATCGAGCAAAAACGTGATCATCGATTCGCGGAATGACGACGTATTCCGCTTCTCGTGGTAGACCTTCCAGATCTTGTCTACGGAGCGATCCAGTGCGCCAAAGACATTGCTGGAGGTAAACAAGAGCAGAATAAAGCCCGTGATTCCTGCGCCCACACTACTCGCGTTCAAATGGGACAGGGCATCTTCAAAAATGTCGTAGGCCATCGGGGGCAGTGCCGTTTGCGCGTAGGTCAAAATTTGGGTGGCGACATCTGTCTCTGGCCCCAGGAAAAACCCTGCGACACTCAAAATCACCAGAAACATCGGAAACAGCGAGAACAGCGCATAGTAGGACAGTGCCGCTCCCATTTCGGAACACTCATCCTGCTGCCATTTCCGAAAGGTTTGCACAACCAGTTGTGTGGGGGTAGCAGAAAAAATCTGGGTTTTGAGGCGTTCAAGTCTGGGATTCATAGGGGCGATCGCGTCGAGAATAGACGGTTCAAAGATTCACTCAAGACAACAGCTTTAAATCCGTATAGGTATTCGTGGCCTGTTGCTCTGCACTTTGATCAATAGCATGACGGTAGGTATCGATCTGATGATTGGGCAACAAATCGTCATTCTGGGATAGAAACGCCCACTTCTGGCCAATGTGCGCGTAGACCCCATTCAGCTTGCTGGGCGGTACTAAGGGCACGGTATCAGCTAAGTTCACAATCCGATAGCTGTTGGGGAGATGTTGATGATAGGCGTTGACAAAGTCTATGTTGCCCACCCTCGGATTTGCATAGGTGTAAAGTCGAAGTTGGGGTTTGAGGTTGGGAATTTGCAGGGCAGCGTCTAAGGCCGCAAGGATGGCGATCGCCCCCCTAAACTATGGCCAGATACATAGCAGGGCTTGGCGGGATCAAGCTTGCGAAAAACCTCTAACGGCAATGGATTCACTAAACCCTGATACACTTGCTGGAATCCGGTATGCACCTGCCCCATTGGACTGTTCAGCGCGGGATTGGTGTAGTCTTCCAGCAACGCCGTGATATTTTCGAGCCACTCCGCCCGTCGTTGGGTTCCGCGAAATAACACCAGGGAATGATCCTCTGACTCCAGCACAAACCCGTAATACACGGGAATCCTGCGTTTTAGCTTGACGACATCTTGGATCGTGTCTTCCAGAGAGTTTTCAATCTCGCCCATGCGGGCTTGCATGTCTTTTTCAACCTCGGTGAGGGGCACAGTGGCCGGACGAATAACTTCCACCTCTTCCACCGACTCCGCTTCCGTACCCTTAAACGACGCTACTTGTGTATAGGCATTCAGGCGATCGCCATAGGCAGGCAACGAGTCAATCGAACCATCATAGGTCGGGTCAACTTTCCCCTTGATGTACTGCTGGGTCGTCAGTTTATTGCACAGGATCAGCAGTTTGGACAGGGTGCGATCGTAGGGCACGGGCGGGACAAGTGGTGTAACCGACGCGCGAATCGTGCGGAGTTCCTCCAGAGAGGCGTTTTCTTGCTGGAAGGCTGCGTCCAACATATTGTCGGTGTCGAGTTGGGCTTCCGCGATCGACTCTAGCGCCTTGGCACGCTTCCGGGCATTGTGTCGCCGCACAACATCCACGGTGAGGGAGCTAGCAACCCCGGTCGCTAACCCCGTCAGTAACAGTTGTCGTCGATTTAGTTTCATCGTGGGCTTACCTTCGCGTCATCTGTAATATCCGTTGTCGCCATCCGCTTCGGGCTTGGGCGTTGGCCTGCCGCTGCATCACCCGTCGCAAGGCAGACACATCCAAACGACTACTGCTCATGTAGTACTGGTTGGTGGCTTGCCCCATCACCCAGGTAAAGGTAGAAAAGCCAGCACCCAGCGCCAACGAACGGATGGACGGATGCAGCAATCCCAGCCCAAAGAGGGTCAGCCATGCCATAAAGGCGATCGCCAGTGCTCCAAGGCAACCAAACATCCGCCCCACCCCAGCAAAGACATCTGCACCCTTGGGTTTGCCCCACTGCGCCCCAATATCACGCAGCATTTTGAAGACGAGAACGGCTAATCCCAGCAGCTTCAGCAACAGCAGATTGGGAATGGGAATCAAACCAATAATTGCGGCACCGATGGCATAGTCCAAAATCAGCGATCGCACCTGACGGCTATGGCTAATTAATCGCCGCATCCCCAGCACAATACCCCGCCCTGAAACGGATGGATCAGCCCAGTCCACCGAGGCAGAATCTGGGAGTTCACTCGCATCAGCGTCTATGTGAAAGGCATGGCGAATTTGGGCGAGTCGCTGTTCTTCGGCAGGGGTGATGCCGGACAGTTGGGCGATCGCGACAGCCTCGGCATAGGTGGCTTGCTGAAGTTCAGGAGATTGAAGAACGGAAAAGGCATCCTGAATCGAAAACGAATGGCTGAGTAATTGATCAATACTGATCGATTCTGCCTCACTGTCACCTAAATGAAGTTGGATTGCCTGGTTGAGCATGGTTTGCTCCCAGGGCTGAATTTCCCCATCCGCCTGAGCGATCCAAACCAGTATTCCAAGTCTGGCGAGCGTTTCATCCGGTATAGGCACGAGTCTTGAAACGACATTCTCACGACACGACGAAACCATTCTGGCTGATCTGGAGTAAAAACGCTATCTATCCCGGACAGTTCACTGTGCATCTCCATAGCAAAACCATTCAGGCAAACTGATTCAGCACTCATACCTGGCTCATACCTGCATGTAGCGTTTCTAGCAAGAACAAACCGCTTCCAGTAGAGTATATTGGGGAATACGTTCGGTGATACGTAGGCCTCATGACTTCAAAACAATTCTCCCTTTTTTCATCCACTGAGCTCTATCAGCTAGAGCGATCGCCCCGTCTGGATACGCCCCTAGAGATGAGCGCTGAAACGTTGTTAGATTGGAAAGATCGCATCATTCAATTTCAGCGGCAGGTGACCCTGAGTCCTGCTTTAGAACAAGGTCAACTCTTCGATGCTCCTTCTGCGACTCATCTTGATCCCAATAGCCTCGATCCCTTTGCCCTCGAACGGCAGAATACGGACTTTTGGCGATGGACAGAACGCGATCGCGGCGTGGCAGCTTTCTATTTTGTGATCGACTACGAATGTGATTTGTTGCTGTACGTCGGTGAAACGATTACGTCAACTCAGCGATGGAAAGGCGAACACGACTGCAAACGCTACCTGATGCAGTACCGACAAGCCCACTATCAACATGACCTAAGCTCAACCCTCGGCATCGCCTTTTACCGCAATGCCCCCACCGGAACGCGCGATCGCCAAACGTTAGAATCTGCCTTGATTCGCAAATGGCGATCGCCCTTTAATAAAGAAAACTGGACGTTTTGGAACACGCCCTTCGTCGGGGGCAAGCTTTAGTCATCCTTAACCTAAACCCGCTCCCTGCATCACTGCATCACCACGCCGATACAGTTCCCGCGCATAGTCCGTCCAGATGCCCTGTCCCCAATACCGGAAGCAACTTGTTTCCAATAACAGAACGTACAGCAACCCTTCGAGATAATCCAATCGCTGCGTTACCCCCGGATCTCGCTGCACCTGGGCGTCAAACACCTCATGGAACCGCGCACTGAGCTGATTCATCGGTTCCAGCACGTTTTCATAGCCCCGCACCCAGCTTAAGTCATTAGTCCAGGAGGCTCCATCCATGTGGAAACGGTGATCCGTTTCCTGAAGATGCTGAATAGCCTTGGCGACTGCTTCCGGTGTAACGTGATCCCGATCGACCTGTTGCCAAATCTTGTGCTGTCCCACCGCCTGACACACAGGATAATCCTCTGGCTTCACGCCTGCCGCTTCAATCAGTTCAATGTATTCCGTCCCGTTAATTCCCGTCACGCCCGTTTGGCTGCGTCCGTTGGGCTGAAGGTCGTACCACACAGGCTGAAAATCGCGCGGAAACTCGTTCATCATCACGCCGCCATTTTCACCATCGGCAATCTGGGTGACGCAACTGGGAACCTCCACCGATCCGATCCGCTGGCGTCCGCGTCCTTTGGCTTCGTGGTAGGGCTGCATTTGGGCGACTAGCTTGGTATCCGATCCCTGGGTTTTGATGAGAACGGTCATGCTAATCGTTTCCCCGTGGGAGTTTCGGGCGACTAGGCGATTGGGAATATATTTATCGTCATGGTGCAGGCCGGAACCATCTAAGCGCTCAACGGAATGCTCCTGCACCATCAGCCAGCGATAGCCACACTCCTTCAGCGCTTTCAGATATTCGTACAGCGTATCAGGATGGTTGGGCAGATGCATTTCCGGTGGCGAAAAGCCCTTAACGCGACTGAGGGCTTCATAGCCAAAGGTGGCCGCAAAGTAGTGCTGCCACGCCTGAATTTGGAGCTTCAAATCGGGGATCGGCGTGGAGGGGGCAACGGAATGGCTCCACATCGTTCCCAGCCATTCGACGTGGGGATAGTACTGGCGATCGCACGTAATCCGCTTCAGATTATTGATCACGTCGTCGCGTCCCATCTGCTGCAAGCCCCACAGCAAATTGCCAGAATAGTCCAGCATGATCCGGGGATTGCACCCATTCGCCACCAGTTCAGGAATAAAATCTCCCATGCGGCTGTAGCACCAGGCGAATATGCCAGCATTGTGGTTGTCGCCGTCGTGGGGATGCTCGAACATATGCTGCAAATTGCAGATCAGTTCTCCGTTTGCGCCAGCAGGAATCGTAGGTTGGTGCATGTGGAGCGCACAGGCAAACCCTGCCGAAATTTGGTTAATGTCTAAGTTCGTAACCGGAAGCGCAACGGGATCAGAACTCTGGGTAATCGTCGCGATCTCAGCCTCCCAACCACAGATATTGGGCAATCCGTTTCGCCACGGACTTAAAGTAGGCAGTTGGGACGGAGAAACAGAAGCAATCATGGCGGGTTCCTATGAACGGTGGGCAGGAGCATATCTTCACTCTGGACTTGCGCCTGAGCGATCGCACACTCCTCTGCATTTTCAAGGGTGCGGGCGATAGTACACTTCCTTTTTAAGATGGATTTAACTTCTTTAGCACTTCATGTTTGAATAGGAGCATTACAAATGAACTTTTATGAAGAGGAAGGCTGGGATGTACATCGTACAGATTGCTTCTGAATGCGCTCCCGTCATCAAAGCGGGCGGATTGGGCGATGTGGTCTATGGACTCAGCCGTGAGTTAGAAACCCGGGGTCACTGCGTCGAAATCATTCTGCCCAAGTATGACTGCATGCGGTACGACCACATTTGGGGACTGCATGATGCGTATCGGGATCTGTGGGTACCCTGGTACGGTGGCGCGATTCATTGCTCGGTCTACTGCGGATGGGTACACGGTCGCCTCTGTTTCTTTATCGAACCCCATTCTGAGGATAACTTCTTCAATCGAGGGCATTTCTATGGATCAAACGATGACAACATGCGCTTTGCCTTCTTTAGCAAGGCCGCCATGGAATTCCTCCACGTCAGCAATAAGCGTCCCGACATTATCCACTGTCATGATTGGCAGACGGGGTTAGTTCCGGTATTGCTGTACGAAATCTATAAATGGCACGGTATGGCTCATCAGCGGGTGTGCTATACCATCCACAACTTCAAGCACCAAGGGATTGCGGGAGTTGAGGTGCTGTGGGGGACGGGACTAAACAACGAAGCCTACTATTTCAACTACGAACGGTTGATGGATAACTTCAATCCCTTTGTGATCAACATGATGAAGGCGGGGATTGTTTACTCAAACCATGTGAACACCGTATCACCACACCATGCCTGGGAAGCTCGGTTTGGCGATGTCAGCTATGGCTTGGGACACACCCTAGAACTCCATCAGCACAAGTTCTCCGGCATTTTAAATGGTGTGGACTATGACGTATGGAACCCAGAGATTGATAAATATATTCCCTATCCATTCACAGCGGATGATTTTGAAACGAAGGCGCTGAATAAAAAAGAGTTTCGCGATCGCTTTAAATTGGAACACAACGACAAACCACTGGTGGTCTACATTGGGCGATTGGATGCCCAAAAAGGGATGCACTTGGTTCACCACGCGATCTACTATGCCCTCGATAAAGGCTCACAGTTTGCCCTCCTAGGATCGGCGACAGAGAAGGCGATCAACGACTGGTTCTGGCATGAGAAGATTCATCTCATCAGCAACCCCGATTGCCATCTGGAAATTGGGTTTAATGAGGAGCTATCTCACCTGATTTACGCGGCGGCGGATATTATCGTTGTTCCCAGCAACTTTGAACCCTGCGGCTTAACTCAAATGATTGGGTTGAAGTACGGTGCGGTTCCGGTGGTGCGCGGTGTTGGTGGCCTTGTCAACACAGTGTTTGATTGGGATTACGATACGGAACATCCCGTTGAAGAACGCAACGGCTTTGTGTTCTATGAGCAGGATAACTATGCCCTGGAATCTGCCCTAGGTCGAGCGTTGGATCTGTGGTATCAGTCGCCGGAGTTGTTTAAGCAATTGGCGATGCAAGGGATGCGGTGTGACTACTCTTGGAATAAGCCCGGTGCAGAGTATGTAGAACTCTTTGAGCGTATTCGTCATAAGTGGTAGATTCGCAGGTCTCTTTCGCGGGCATTGCCCGCGAACAGAGGCTATGTGTGAGAGCCTTGAAGGATTTTTTGAATGAGCTCCGTTAGTTCTTTGAGTTTGATGGGTTTTGATACGTAATGGTTTGCTCCGGCCTCCAGGCAGCGATCGCGATCGCCCGACATGGTGAACGCGGTCAGTGTAATGATCGGGATATGGGACGTTTTGGCGTCTGCGCGTAGCCGACGGGTCGCCTCCAATCCGTCTATTCCCGGCATTTGTACATCCATGAGAATCAAATCAGGATTGTGAGACTGGGCTTGGGCGATCGCCTCCTCCCCGTTCTGAGCCGTGACCAAGTGATATCCACGGGTGCTGAGATAGCTAGAAATGGTAATTTCATTCATCTCATTATCTTCGGCAAGTAGGATTAATGGCGGTTCAGTCTCTACTCCATGGGGATTACAGGTACCTTGAGTGCTGGCAAGTGATGATAGCGGATTAGAGGGCGTCAGCTTTTGGAGGGTTGCCCGGAACTCATTCTGGGAAATCGGTTTGACTAAGCACTCGGCAGCACCAAGACTTAAACCGCGCGATCGCTCATCGACAACCGATACAATGATCACCGGAATTGACTGGGTTTTGGGATGAGCCTTTAGTTCTTTTAAGACTTCCCATCCCGATTTGTGGGGTAACAAAATATCAAGGATAATTAGACCGGGTTGAAGTTCCAAAACAAGGTCAATCACACCTTCGCCCTGAGCATAGACGGTGGCCTCCATCCCCGCTGCTTCCAAATAACGGGTTATCTGTTCACTGGCGGTTGCCGAATCGTCAATCACCAGAACGGTTCGATTGTGGGTAGAGAGACTCCGGGGTGCTGTGGGAAGCGGTACACCACAGTCCACCTCCTCGGCAGGAGTGTAGGGTAGCCAAACGGTAAAACAACTTCCTGTGTCAGGCGTACTGGTCACGGTTGTGATGCCATCATGGAGTGCCACCAATCGACGCACCAACGCTAGCCCCAACCCTGTTCCGGTTTGCTGGCGGTTTAGATCGCTGTCAAGCTGTACGAAGGGTTGAAACAGCTTTTCAAGATCGTCATTCGCAATCCCGATGCCTGTGTCGGTCACTGAAAAGCGTAAGAAACGCTGGCTATTTTGAACCTCGGTTGTCGCCCTGAGCGTGACGTTTCCACCGTCCGGTGTGAATTTCACCGCATTGCTGAGTAAGTTGATCAAGACTTGACGGATCCGCAGTTCGTCTACCCTAATGTTAGGTAGATTGGGCGGTATATCTAGGTGAAGCGTAATTTCTTTTTTGACGGCCTGTTGGCGGACAAACATAAGGCTGGAGTCACACAAATACTTCGGCGAAGTAGGTGATCGTTGAAGCTCTAGCTTGCCAGCTTCAATTTTAGAGAGATTGAGGATATCGTTGATCAATGCGATTAGATGCTTGCCACTCCGCTCAATCATCTCAATGGGTCGTTTTTGGCGATCGCTCAGTGCCCCAAAGACTTCATCTTGCAATCCCTCTGTCATCCCCAAAATCGCATTCAACGGTGTCCTAAGTTCGTGACTCATATTCGCCAAGAACTCATCTTTGAGGCGGGTCGCCCGATCCAACTCCGCATTGGTGAGGGCTAAGCGCTCGTTAATTTCCTGAAGTAGAATTTCCGCTTTGCGGCGATCGCTAATATCCAGAACAGTTCCCAGTAATTTACTCGGTTGACCATGACTGTCCATAATCAAGTCCGCACGGGACAAAATATAGCGAATCTGACCGTTTGGACAACAGGCGCGATACTCTAACTCAAATGGCTCTCGAGACTCGGTAATAATCTGTGTGGTTTGGTCTAAAACATCCCAATCCTCCGGATGAACGTAGGTTCGAAACTCTTCATAGGTCAGATCCCCCTCAGACGGATCCCGTCCAAAGATTTTATAGGTTTGTTCAGACCACTGTATTGTCTGATTCTGGAGGTTGAACTCCCAACTCCCAAGCTTCGCAATTCGTTGAGCCGCACTGAGGTGAGCTTCGCTTTCGCGCAGTTGATCCTCAATGCGTTTACGAAGGGTAATGTTCGTTGCAATCCCCAATACGTTCCACGATTGCCCGTCTAGGGAACGAATGGGCACTTTCACGGTTTGGAAATATCCCTGGTCTCCTTGGGCAGATGTAATCACTTCTTCGACGACACAGGCAGTACCCGACTCAATGACTGCATAGGGCGTTGTTGCATGAAAGAGGGGTTGCGGGCAGGAGAGGCATGGTAAATTTCAGTTATCACAGGCTTTGTTGCATGATTAGAAAAACGGTCAGGTTCGCCTTGAGAGTGTCCTGGTATTAACCTTCAACCTTGTAGCTATCGGGTTTA
>JACYMB010000133.1 GCA_015272205.1 Synechococcales cyanobacterium T60_A2020_003
AGAGCGATCTGGGGAAGCCCGCGCTCTACCCGATAGGGTGAGCGTCGGGAGGATGGCACTGCCAAGCTTTATGGCACTTTCAGCCCTAGGTTTGGGTTCTTCATATAAGCTTTAATCGATCCAGCATTGACACGGATCGTTTTGGTTTGAGCTTGTGTTCTCCCTTCGTATGATTAGATACGATGGATTAGAGAAAGTTCTGCTATTCTCTCTTAGCAGGAATTCTATATCGCAAAAGGTTGAGGCACCTGATTGGCAAGCCTTAGAGAACCAGTGAAGGGTGCAAACGCACCTCCAAGGTATGTGACGTATTTGGGGGTGTTTGGGAGTCGTGCAATGAACCTGTTATTTTTACTCTAGATCTCAATGTGCTGCCCGGATGACGCGAGGTTTGCCTGCAATGACCGCACAGACCAATAGTAGATACGAACGCCAAATCACTCAGGATGAGCAGACGCTCTACGATCACTTGCTCTATTGGGCAGAACTCGAAACGCCCGACCAGTTGATCGAACGTTTTCGTGACCTGTTTATTGATGGCTCTCACTATGACGATAGTGAGGTTCTCGGTGCCTTGGATCGGGTCACTGCATCCCGATACGCGCAGGAAGATTTCCGGTATGTGCTGAACCGATGCTGCCACATCTTGATTAACCGCTGGTTGGCGCGATCGCAGCTTCAAGCGGCCATTCCGGAACTGATTCAGTTATTTGATACCGTTCCCTCTCCGGTCGTTGCGGCGGGGGTCTATCGTTCCCACGGGCTACGACGGCTCCGGGAGTTGGTTCGTGGGTTTTACGACACCGAACAATATGTAACGCTACAGCGTCTAGCGCAAGTTCTCACCCAAGACCTGCAGGGTAGCTTTGCGGAAAATCGCCCTCTGGGTACGCTTATTAGCCGCTATCCGTACCTCTACAGCCACTGCTTGCTGACTGAAAACAGCGTTCAGGAGCAAAAAGCAACCGTTCGCAAGCTTCAAAAGCAGCGTCAGCATCAGTTTGAACTGGATTTATCGCAGTACGCCACGTATCTCGTGCGGCGATCGCAGCTTGATAGTGCGCTCTGCCCCACTCAAGAGACAAACTCAATCATCTATCCGGTGAATAACCCCACCCTCCTCGGCGACAAAGATCTGGGCACAGCCCTAAAGCACTACGTAGGGAGAGTAGATGGCTCCCACACCTACAAAGACTTAGCCCACAATTTTTTAGCCTGTAGTCACTACTCGCAAACGTTCCGATCATTTAAGGACGATCTTTATGACTACATCCTAACGTCCGTGGACGGTGATTATGGCAAACGCCAGTTTAACAACCAGCTCTACGCCCAGTTAAAATCCTCCTTCCCAGAGAGTAATTCCCGGCCCGTTAACGATTTCTTGATTGTACGCACTTGTAGCCAATTGCTGAATTTCCTGGTGGTGGAAGGTGCAGATCATCCTCGGCACTTTGTGTTTATCGATTTGATTACCAACCTAGGGCCGATCGTAACGACAGGACTACTGCTCAAGATTGTGCTGATTTGCAGCAAGGTGAGGCCGTATCTAGAACGGCGACTGTCCATCTTGTTTAACCATTACGAAGAAAGTGAGCAAAAGGCGGTTCGCTGGCTCGTTAAGATCCTAGAAAACTTGAATATTGCTCTCAGTATTCATTTTGGCTCGATGGATCTGTCGTTCATCCGCTAGGGCAACCAGTTTGGGCGAAGCCCTGAAAGGGGCAAAGCTTCCGGTGGCGTTGGAACCGGAATTCCGTCGTCATCCTGGGCTAAGGGCAAAAACCAGAGCTGTCCGCTGGCGATCGCCTTGCCATCTGGCCCAACTAATCCAGGATTGGCATCACTATCGGAGGGTTCAGCTTCAGCCTTGACTTGGTCAAACAAAATCCCCAAGTTATCCGGCGACAGGCTCATGCGGAGATCGGGCTGAACCGGAAGTTGGAGCAGATCCACTTGATCCCCCGTGTCTAACACAATGGCAACCAGATAGGGCTGCTCCACAAAAACCTCGCCGGGAAATAGCGTGCGCTCGTCCTCAACCGCATCCTCAGGGGCGGGGGCAAGGGTCGCTTTCGTGACTAGGGTATACAGAATCTTTTTCCGGGCATCAAACTGAGCATTGAGCACCGATCCCCCCTCCACCGTCCGCAGCAGTTCGCGCTCTTCACCGAAACTCGTCACCAAAAACAGGGATTCGGTATAGTCCGTATTGAACTTCACCATGGCGGCGGCGGTTCCGTCATTGGCGAAACTCAGCACCCGTCCAAACTGGGGCAGAAAATCTAAAGGCTCGGTTTCCGCTTGGTCTTTGGCATCTTCTGACAGGGGTAAGATGGCCGTGCCTTCTCCCTGGAGAACCGCGATCGCCTGACTATCGGGCGTAATCACAAAATCACCACTCGGCTCGATGGGCATCTTTTCAGGGGGTTCATTGTCCCGGATGATCCACAAGCCAAAATCGGTAGGATCATCACGGTTGACCCGCTGCACCACAATCACCTGCCCATCGGGCGAGAGATCAAACTTGAGATTTTGATAGGTTTGGTTGTCTAGGACTTCGGTAATCACACCAGGGGGATCGGACGTGGGTTTCAAAACCGTGCCCGATTGTCCCCTTCCCGGTAGCGCAGCAGGGCTATCCGGCTGAATTCCCGTAGAAACCGTGTACAGCTTGGGCGATCCCACACCCTGCGTCGGCGTAGAGGCATCGAGGGCTGAAAACAAAATGCGATCGCCTAGGGGATAGGGCTTGAAATCGAGAACGGTCAGGTTCTCAGGAGTCAGTACGGTTTCCGATTGCTGGGACAGATTCTGCACCTTCAATTGCCCATCGTGGTCTCCGTCTAAGCTCAAGTACGCAAAGGCGCGATCGCGGGTGCGAAAGGTTGCGGAGAAAGGTTCCATCACACTTTGACCCACCCGACTCCCGACGGTATCGACAGCGTTTTCTAAGGCAACCGAAAAATCCGTGCCGTAGGGGGCAGGTTGATCTAAGGTATAGGCCATCCGCCGACCCGCCCAACTCACCTTTCCAGGCAAGGACGGCTCAATGCGTAAATTATCCTCAACACTAGCGTGCTCCATCGGCTGGCTAAAGGTCAAAATAAAAGCGATGTCCTCAGCGCCAATTTGCTTATCCTGCCAGGAAAATTCCCGAACTCGGGGAGCGGCGTGATCGCCCGTTAACAGCAGAAGGCCAATCAAGGCCGAAAGCACGACCATCAACAGCAATGCCGCCCGATCTAGCGGTTGCGGAAACTGGTTTGACGGAGAGCGATAGGTCATAGCGGCACAGGACACAAATTCTCAGTACACCTTACGATGTCTTCAAACATTATGACGGCTCATACTTTAACCGCGTTAGGAAACGACATTTTCTTGATCAAAGATGCGCTGGAGCCTGCCGTCTGTAAGCAGATGATTGAAACAGCGATGTGTCACGGGTTTGATTCCGCTGGCATCCTCATCAATCAAGTCAATAATCAAGTCCGGAACAGCGATTTGCTCGAACTCGGTCACTCCAATCCACTCCTAGCCTCGGCCAACGAGTTACTCCATAGCAAGCTCGGCATTGTCCAAAAGCTACTCTACCAGGAATACGGCATTAAGTTTCTCTATGCAGAACCCTGTTCGATTTTGCGCTACAAGGAAGGCCAATTTTACAAACGCCACGTTGACAACATCCTACTCGCCAATCGTTTCCAAGAACTAGAGCATGGCATCCCTACCCGTGATATTAGCGTTGTCGGATACCTCAACGATGATTTTGAAGGGGGAGAAACCTACTTTGACCGCCAGGATGTGCGCGTCAAACCAATTGCCGGAGCTATTCTCGTATTTCCGGCCTATTTTTCCCATCCGCATCAGTCCCTGCCCGTCACCCAGGGACAAAAGTATGCGTTTACAAGCTGGCTCTTTCGCTAATGGGTCTGGCACTCAAAGCTTCTGCTGGAACCCTCTGAAACAGAACCTCGGTTTCTCTGGCAGGGGCTATGCCAGATCGTTAGAACAACAACTCAGAAACCAGGGTTCTAACCCGCCGATGCTCTAGAGATTTTGGGAGATTGCTCGAAATAGGGCACTTCGCCACGCTGCATTCTGCTTGCGATCGCTCCGAATTTCCAACACCCGAATGCCAGAGTCCGGGAATTCAGATAGCAATTCCTGAAACTGCGTCCAAGACTGAATCAAGGTATGGCTCACTCCGTAGGCGCGACAGAGTTGAGCCATATCCACTGATTGCGGCGTGGCGAAAAATTCCTCGAAGGGTGGGTCAAACTGGGAAATTGGCAGCATTTCAAAAATGCCCCCGCCATCGTTATTCACCAGCACGATCGTGAGGTGTCCCCGGAGGTGCGATCGCAGCAAGAATCCGTTCGTATCATGCAGCAAGGCCAAATCTCCGGTAAGTAGCACAGCATAGGGCTGACCGTGGGCAATCCCCAGAGCAGTGGACAGCGTGCCATCAATGCCGTTTGCGCCGCGATTGGCAAAGGGACGAATGTGGCGATCGCCCGATGGCCAAAACCATTCCACATCCCGGATCGGCATACTGTTGGCAATAAAAATGGGCGTATCCGTCGGCAAAACTTGGGAGAGGAGCCAGGGAATTTTGCTCTCGATCCAGTCTTCGGTTGTTGATAACACTCGCTGAATTTCCTTTGTTACCTGGGTGTTGAGTGATGTCCAGCGATCGCCATACTCTACCCGTTCCGGCGTTGGCTCCAGAGAGGACACTGCGGCGGCGATATGTTCCACCGACCCGCGCAAATGGACGGTGAATCCGTGGAGGGGATCGAGGTTGCGATCGCCCGGATCAATCACCCACTGCCTCGGCTGAGCCTGGGTCAGCCATTCGCGCAGCACCTTGCTAGTTGGCATTTCCCCAATGCGAATCACCAGATCAGGGGCAAGATCCGCCGCACAGTCAGGATTCCGCAAAATCCAGTCGTAGGTGGTGATAACATCGGGAATCTGCTGGGCAAAATTCCGTACGGGAGATAAACCTTCCGCCAGTACCGGGAATTTCAGATGGTTGGCGAGGGCGGCGATCGCCCCACAGTACGCCTCTGGATTTTGAGGTTGGGCAATTCCGGCAATGATGATCCCCCGCTGTGCCGAATACCAAGCATCCGGGATGGACGGGAAACTCGATAGAGTAGGCGGGGCTAGTCCTTCCGAAATTGCGTCAAAGAAGTGGGCCGGAAATTGGGTCGCGAATGCTTCTGCTTCCAGCATCGAGATGGGAGCCAGCGGATCACGAAAGGGCAGATTTAAATGAACTACACCAGGCACGGGATCGTGCGATCGCCCCCAAGCATGGACAACGGTTTGACGCAGATAGGCCAGTAATCCCAGGTCTAACTCTGGCACGGCCACTTCGGCGTAGTCATTCACCACAGACCCAAACAGTTTTTGCTGATCAATGGTTTGCCCGGAATTGCAGGCTCGCAGTTCTGGCGGGCGATCGGCAGTCAGGACGAGCAAAGGTACACGGCTCTCGTAGGCTTCGATGATCGCTGGGTAAAAGTTGGCTCCAGCCGTTCCCGACGTACATACCAAAGCCGTCGCCCTGCCCGATCGCTTCGCCAATCCCAACGCAAAAAACGCCGCCGATCGCTCATCAAGTACCGGAATCGCCTCTACATTCGGATGGGCAGCAAAGGCGAGGGTCAACGGTGTAGAGCGAGAACCAGGACAGAGCACGGCCGTCCGCAATCCCAACCGGGCTAACACTTCGACTAAAACCGATGCCCAAATGGAGTTTGGCGTGCTGAACTGAACGGGCATAAGACCTGAGAAGACGGGCGATCGCCCCAAAAACCTGCATTCTCCACTGTACGGTGAAAGACGTTGCGCCGGTTGAATCGTTAGCGTATTCTCTTGAGCTACGGGATTGTCCAGTCCTCGGTGCGTAATTCCACAACCTGCCCAAAATCTGAATTGTTCCGGGTTACCAGCGTTGCATTATTGAATTGATCAGAGCGATCGCCGCAATTCTCAAATCCATTGTTCCAAGTCGGGATACTCCCTTCGCAGTCGTTGATGCTCCAAAGCAGCTCCACGGTCAAAAGGAACAATCGCAATGGATTGATAGTTAGAGGATATTTGGAAATACGGAGAGGTCACAATTGCTCAGGTCAATCTGCGTA
>JACYMB010000134.1 GCA_015272205.1 Synechococcales cyanobacterium T60_A2020_003
GCTGGGTATCAGCACGATGGCGTTCAACCTGAACGGTTTCAACTTCAACCAGTCGATCATCGACTCACAGGGTCGTGTGATTGGCACCTGGGCTGACGTGTTGAACCGTGCGAACCTGGGTATGGAAGTGATGCACGAGCGTAATGCTCACAACTTCCCGCTTGATTTGGCGGCTGGCGAAGCTGCTCCTGTAGCGCTGACCGCACCTGCAATCAACGGCTAAGGTTAGCTTCGGTTAGTTAGCTTGCAAAGCGCTCTCCTTCGGGAGGGCGCTTCTTGTTTGGATGTGGATGTAGTTCTAAATCTGTTGCTTCCCGGTTTTGCATGCAATCTCCTGTCGATATCTCAGTGCTCATCCTTGCCGGGGGTAAAAGTTCCCGCATGGGTCAAGATAAGGCATTGATGGACTTTCAGGGGCGATCGCTCCTCCAGCGAGTCTATGACGCTGCGGCGCAATGTTGCCCTAGGATTTACATCGCCACCCATCAGCCCCAAGTTTATCAACCCCTGCTGCCCCAAAGCAGCTTGTGGATTTCAGAAACTCCTCATGAGGGCGATCGCCCCTTTCAAGGGCCACTTATCGGGTTTGCAAGAGCCTTACCGCATATCCCGTCAGCATGGATCCTGCTCCTCGCCTGTGATTTGCCATTCTTAGAGGTTGAAACGCTCCGTCAATGGATTCAACAGGCCGCAGGCAATCCTCTCCCCTGCATTGCCTGCGTTCCTCGGATCCGTACTCGATGGGAGCCACTCTGTGCCCTTTACCACACCTCCTGTCGGGAATCCTTACAGGCGTTTGTCGATGCAGGGGGACGATCCTTTCAGCGCTGGTTGGATGGGCAACCTGTTCAGCCGCTCACAGTTCCTAACCCAAAGATGCTGTATAACTGTAATACTCAAAACGACTTCATTGACGGACAGCAGATTGGTTTGTAGATTGACATGAAGTCGCAGAACTTCAAGGACGGCGAGGGTTTGATGGGGCGATCGCTCGCCAATTGAATTGATGCCGCAGTCCACCTTGTCTCCATACAGCCGAGTCCAAAAGAACTATCCATCCGTTTTGACTGTACCAATCCCATAAAGCCATTTTGGCTATGGACAGAGGTTATCCGCTAACGACTCAAAGTAGAGTAACCGGATTACACCGTCCATCCTTTTTATACAAACCATCCTTTTTATACAAACAGCCATTAGGAAGGGAAACACGCTGATGATTCAACGACTATTTGGTGGAAAACAGACAACTCCCAACATACAGTACCCTCAATCTTCACAAGCTTCGTCTACTACAACCTACCTAAGTTCAACGAGTGAATTTCAAGGCAATCTGAACGTAGATGGGGATCTGAGGGTTCACGGTATTATTCATGGCAATGTCCAGGTTACGGGTGACATTGAAGTGTCTGAAACGGGATTAATTGAAGGGATAGAGCTACGCGGCAACAACATCATTCTGCATGGCGTTGTGAAAGCACGAGTAATTGCAGAGGGACAGCTCACTCTGAGTCGGACGGCTCGGCTAGAAGGGGACGTGACAGTACAATCCTTGAATGTCGAAGCAGGCGCATTTTACGTGGGCTATATTACGACGAGTGAGTCGAAGGCACTGCCAATGTCTAACCCCATTCCAGAATTGATTGGGCATTTGGAGCGCATGGAATCTTGAGCCTTGGCAGATAGATGGCTTTGCTGTCTCCAAATGGCTCCGTGCTGAACCTATCAACCGCATCAACACCGACCCTGGCAGGCTGCTTGAAAAGCTGTAGGGCTGTTGCGTTGGCTGCTGGAACATATGGACACCGAATTGCTGTCATCCCTGCGGGAGCGACATGGAACGATGGTCGCCTTCGCCCTGCCTTTGAAGATTGGATTGGAGATGGAGCAATTGTGAGTTACCTCAAGGGACACTTGTCACCAGAAGCGGAATTGGCGCAGGGGGCTTATCAAAATATCTGCCAATCTTCCTCGTCCCTCAGAACCCTGCGAAAGCGGTGTAGTTCTGGGCAAGAGCTTGTGGAACGAGGGTTTGGACAAGATGTTGACTTGGCATCAGAGATCAAGGTTAGTAATTGCGTTCCAAGCTTGAAGGATGGGGCTTATAAAAACGTGCAGCGTGCCGATCTACCGATAAACGCTCCTATGTCGTGGGATTTCGATTCATAATCAGGCGCGATTGGACGTAGGGTCATGTGGCTGGTATTTGCTAAAACTACGCTATATCCGTACGTTCAATAGGCTTCATCACAGGAATGCGCGTTTGGGGGTATGGGTTGTGGCGAGACCACACCGCGATGCACGCAAGAGATCTAATTTAGGCTAAGATGCCATCAGGTCGCGTTTTTACTGGTATGGGCAACACGTTTGGTCACTTGTTCCGAGTTACCACCTTTGGCGAATCCCATGGGGGTGGGATGGGGGTTGTCATTGATGGCTGTCCGCCACGCTTGGAGATTAGTGAACAGGAGATTCAGTTTGAGCTAGATCGTCGTCGTCCGGGGCAGAGTAAAATTACCACACCCCGCAAGGAAGCCGACGAGTGCGAAATCTTATCTGGGGTCTTTGAAGGCAAAACCCTGGGTACTCCGATCGCCATTCTCGTTCGCAACAAAGATGCGCGATCGCAGGACTATTCTGAAATGGCTCAGGTGTATCGTCCGTCCCACGCCGATGCTACCTATGATGCCAAATATGGCATCCGCAACTGGAAAGGGGGTGGACGTTCTTCGGCACGGGAAACCATTGGCCGGGTGGCAGCTGGGGCGATCGCCAAAAAAGTGTTGCACCAAGTCGCTGGCGTCGAAATTATCGGCTACGTCAAACGCATTAAAGATTTAGAAGGCTCCGTAGACTCCAGCACCGTCACCCTCGAACAGGTTGAAAGCACCATTGTGCGATGTCCCGATGCCGAGTGTGCAGAGCGCATGATCGAATTGATTGAAGAAGTTGGACGCGCTGGGGACTCCATTGGTGGCGTTGTAGAGTGCGTGGCTCGCAACGTACCCAAGGGGATAGGCGTTCCTGTTTTTGACAAACTGGAAGCCGACTTGGCAAAGGGCGTGATGTCCCTACCTGCGAGTAAAGGCTTCGAGATTGGCTCAGGCTTTGCCGGAACCCTGCTGACAGGAAAGGAACACAACGACGAATTCTACACTGACGAGGACGGTAACATCCGCACCGTGACCAATCGCTCTGGCGGTGTCCAGGGGGGGATTTCCAACGGAGAAAATATCATTATCCGCGTGGCGTTTAAGCCGACAGCGACCATCCGACAGGAGCAGAAAACCGTAACCAAGGAGGGCGAAGCAGCGGTGCTGGCCGCACGTGGTCGTCATGATCCGTGCGTTCTACCTAGAGCTGTTCCCATGGTCGAAGCGATGATGGCACTGGTACTGTGCGACCATTTGTTACGACAGTATGGACAGTGCAAGGTGTTGGATTCGTAAGAATGGCGTGGTAGAGTCTGCGAATGGATGAGCGATTAGATGCCGCCCAAGCAGCGGCGAGTAGTGGTCATTGGTCAACAGTAGCGCATCTCCTACAGGAGATTGTGTCGCAACAGGACGGTCAGGGGTTGGATCGCTTAACTCAGCAGAGATTGATAAACCTTGCCCTGGGCTGTTTGTCAGACGGTAACTTTCAAACTCGCTGGGACATCAGCAAAGTGATTCCGCAGCTTGGGGCGATCGCCCTTCCTGCACTACTGCACATTGTTCGAACCACTGACTTTGATGAAGAGGATTGGGAATACCTCTGGTTTGCGGCGCGCCTAGTCGGTGAGTTTGATCATCCCGATGCGATCGCCACGCTGCTAGCCCTACTCCAATCTGGCACACCAGAGTTAGTGCAGGTTGCTAGCGATGCCTTGGCGAACCGAGGAGCCGTTATTGTCCCAGACGTTACCAGCCTCTTATCACGTCCCTCTGCCCGCTTAGGTGTTGCACAAACGCTGGCCAAGATTGATCATCCTAGCATTATTGAGCCTCTTCTTGTTCTGGTTGATGATGGAGTGGCTGAAGTCCGGGCGATCGCCCTTGAGGCTCTCATGCGGTATTCGGATGATCGGATTGTATCCAGCTTAATGCGATCGTTAGCTGATACGTCTGCGCGGGTGAGGCAGGCTGCGGTCACAGGGTTAGGGCTACAGGCACAACGGGTTTCGTCTCAAGATATGGTGCCGCTGATTGAGCCGTTGTTGCTCGACTTCAACGGTCAGGTGGGACGACAAGCTGCGATCGCCCTCGGTCGCCTACGGACTATAGAGGCATTGAACGCCCTTGACCGAGCCTGGCGATCGCCCTACCTCTCAGAACCACTCCGGCATGAGATTGTGCAGGTGATGGGACAGGGACAGCATGAGTACGCACTATTGATGCTGCAAGGCTATCTCGAAGAACAGCTAGGCACGACAGACGTTCACGCCGCACCAACACAACGCCTTTGCCACACCATCATTGCAACCCTAGGGCGTGTTGAGTCCCCCATGCTGCAACCCACAGCCACCCAGATCCTGATTGAGATTCTGCAGGTGCAACCGTCCATCTCTCAATGGCCACAACTCCGCCAAGCCATTGCCTTTAGCCTCGGTCAGATCGGAAACTCCCAGGCGATTGAAGCGTTAATCCAACTTCTAGCCGATGAGGACACGGGGGTTCGGCTGCATGCGATCGCCGCTTTGAAGCAAATTGACCCTACAAACACCCGCAAACGTCTTGAGCAACTATCCCAAGATCTATCGATTTCACCCAATCTGCAACAGGGAACAGCCTTTGCCCTGACTGAGTGGTCGCGGTAAAGACCGCTCTCATCCGGGAACGCTAACGGGAACGCTAAGCCGTAGGAGACATTTTTCCGATTTCTCTGAATAGATGTATCCACGTCTACGATACGCAGAGGCCAAATCCGCTACGGTCAGAATGTAAAATGTTATGCAGGTTACACTAAATGCGCCTGGAGCAGTTGCAAGCATTTCTTGCTGTTGCCGAAGCTGACAGTTTTCAGAAAGCTGCCCAGCAATGCAACGTTACCCAATCGTACCTGGTCACCGCAATAAGAATTGTTAATGAGAATGGCTGAAGCAGCTACATT
>JACYMB010000135.1 GCA_015272205.1 Synechococcales cyanobacterium T60_A2020_003
TTAAGGCTCAGTAGCTCAGTGGTTAGAGCAGGGGACTCATAAGCCCAAGGTCGCAGGTTCAAATCCCGCCTGAGCCATCAATAAAAGCCAAACATTGTAACGATTTCACGCTTTTGGGTGCAGACTTCTAATGTCCTAGATTAGGGCAAACTGTTTTCGAATATGCCCAAAATTTAGATCAAATCTAGATCAGGTTTGGATGAGCACCCGTTCAGTTTTAGAAACGTTTAATGCTTATCAGAGATGGCTAATCTAGGCGTGAAATTATCAGCGGGGAAAGCATTTAGTTTCACGTACCACACGTTCTTCACGTCCTGGGCGCCTTATAAATACATCCTTTTACAGGGATGTCTCAGAACTATTAATAAAACTCGCTCCAGTCGGTAACGTTCCAAGGTGTAACTGCAGCCTTGCCGCACCAATGCACCATACACACCAGTTCTACAGCTAATAAACTCTCCGTAATCAGAACTTGCCGTAGCTGCTCTGAGTTCTGCTATTTCGGGCTGCTATCTGAAGTGAATACGAATGAGCATAAGAGCTATGCATTCATTAGCAACATAATTTATTTTGGAGAAGTAAAATCCGTTTTGAAGCCGTCTTAGATTAGGAACAAGGCATGGACTCTAAGGCAATGGATTACGTGAGCGATCCGCCCATTAATATCTTCATCTCCAGGTAGCTTTCTTCCCTGTGGCCTCGATGATAGCCCTTTGCTTCCCTCGCGAGACCAGTATCATCTCGATGCCCCCCACGTTCTGAATGAATCTCCGAATCTCATCCTTGCTCAAGGTGGCGACCAGACTATTGAAGGAACAGAAATATCTGATCTGATAGACGCTTCCCAGGGGGATGGGCTTAACCTCCTATTGGGCAAAGATGGCAGCGATCGCATCTTGGTGAACACGAACGATCTTGCAAAGGGTCAGATGGGCAATGATTACCTGGACGTTCAACAGGGAAAAGCTCAAAACCAGCTCTATGGCGGTAGCGGTGATGATACGCTACTCGGACGAAAGGGCGATCGCCTTTTGGGGAATAGGGGTAAAGATGTACTGGATGCTCGAAACGGTAGGGCAGACAATGTACTAAATGGTGGCGATGATGATGATGTGCTTTATGCAGGTCTTCGAAGTGATGTGTTAATTGGAGGTAGAGGACGCGATCAATTTTGGCTGACAACAAAGCAGCTACCTGTGGCGCCTCATCGGGTAAAGGACTTTAAGCCCAATCATGATTATCTAGGGTTCGACTCCGTGAACGGGATTGATCAATTTAGCGACTTAACCTTTGCTGCATCCGGTTCCAATACCCAAATCCAGTTCATTAACCATACGATTGCCATCCTGAAGGATATCTCACCCGATACGATCACGGCTAACCACGTACTCATTAATCATTTACCCGATACAGAGCGAATCTTTGCAACCTACCGCAAGGATTACTTCTTTCCCAATGACGTTTACGACGAGGATACTCCCGAACCGCTCACGGGGGGACGCATCCAGATTGCGGCGATCGCCCAAGTCTCTGGCAAGGTCAACAACGTGTTGATTGAGGGGATTGATCGTCGGGTGATGTTCCAGAAAAATCCCGATAACCCCTCACCGTTTGAATGGGTTCACGTTTGGCCGCAAAAGGCAAAGGTTGGAGAACCGATTTGGGTGAATTTCCACTCTCGTCAGGCGAAGTGGGACACGATTGCCCAGGCATCCATTCAAGTCGAAACCCGTAATGGCCTTGCCGTCGATGGATTCTTTCCAGTCGTCCAAACTCCGGCTCCGCTCTCCTATGTCACCACGACGGATGACTATTCCCGTCTGCTTATCCATGTTCAGAACACGGATACAACGCCCCAGCATGTTCAGCATCTTTGGGTCAATGGGGAGAATGTGTTAGCAGGGGATGCGGCGAAGACATTGCTGCTTAACCACAAACTACCGTCTAACTCCCACGTTCTCTGGGAGATTCCCTTAGCCACACCAACATCCCCCGGCGAAGCCTGGACGGTCGTTGTGGACTGCAAAAATGCCCCATCTGCTGTAGGTACAGGTCGAGTCATTCCTGAAACCTTCCCCGTGATGGCATGGAATAACACGTCTGAGCGCCCGTTCCCTGCTGGAGAACTCGACAACTATCTCAAGATTCGTGCTGCTGGAATTGACACTATTTTCGTGAACAGTGGCACCTGTCGGGGGCGTGCCTGTGATCCCTATGAACTGATTAACACTGAGCTTGCAGGCTTAGAGGATTTCGGAGCATTTATTAACTACGAGCCATTTGTTGCGCCCAATCAAGGCTTCCCAGACTTTACCGATACATCCGGCATCGTTGCTGTGATGACTGGAGACGAGTCGGACGACACGATCTACACCGATAACGGCATTCCCATTCCTGCCCTTCAAGCCCGTGATTCTTGGCGATCATGGAACCGTTACCCAGAGCTTCCCACGTTTAATGGGGGTAAGACGAATAAGCTGATCGGTACCTTTGCAGGGATGGCTGACATTCAAGGGCTTGACTTTTATACCGCCGCCGGAGCTCCCCATATTACGGCGTTTGGAAATTATCCACCCCTACGAGCGACCTTCGACTACCTCCGCAACATGCGGAATAACCACATGCCCCTAACGACCTGGATGCATACCCAGGGGCTTTCTCCGATTTGGAATCGTGAACCCATCCTCGGCGGTGACCAATTTAGTATCCAGCCCGATCCCCAGGAAATCTTGGTACAAGGCATGATGGCGATCGCAGCGGGTGCCAAAGGACTCCTGTGGTTCCAAGTGAATCAGGACGAAGCCGAGAAATCTCCAGAACGGTGGCAGGCGATCGCGGATATGAACCGGATGGTGCGATCGGTGTGACCGTGGTTGCGAGAGGGAGATGTCACAGGCGCAGCTAGCGCTGATGCTAAAACCCTTGTTGAGTTGATCCACGCTCCGGATGCGTTGATTGTGCCGATCATTAGCATGGACACCACAGAGGAGCCGACCGATCTCGGATTTATCTTGGCTCAGTCAGAAGAGGAGGTTCCTCACTGGATCTTTGCCAATTCAAGTCCTGATGTATCGGTACAAATCCCTTCAAATTTCAATGTTGCAGATGTGTTTGAAGTAAAACCTGACGGTATTGCAGAGATAGACGTCACCCTCTCGAATCAGATAGCACGCTTTGAAAATGTTTCATTGAGCAACACTATGCCTGTACGCTTGCTGGTTCTAGCCGCTAATGATGCTGTTCGGATTCAGATGGGCGCAGCCTTTAACGAACGTCAGTTCGGGATAAGAGAGGGGCAGGTTAGAGAGGCTGAAAGTGCTAAGTTTTCCCCCCTTGACCTGCCCCATGTTTAGTCTAGAAGACCTGTTTTGTGACATCGATGACTTCTGCCCAACCTTTGAACCGCAGTGGGAACGTCAACTGTTAGGCAATGGTTTGCAACAACGCAAACGACGCCGGAGCTTGTGGCTCAGTGAAATCATGACGCTTTTAATCGGGTTCCATCAGTCCAGCTACCGTCACTTCAACGCCGATTACCAACAAAAGGTCTGCCTGGAGTGGAACAACGCCTTAGTTCCAAGCCTGGGGCAATGGTGGATTGCTGGCGGCGTGCTCGTCGTGGTCGGTTCCCTTGTCGGTGCCTGGGCGGGTGTTCAGGGCTACCTGGGCGACAAGAGCTTCTGGTTTGGGCATCAGGGTTACGAATACGTGGAACTGGGTCGCCTCTGGCAATTATTGTTAATTGGCGGCATGGTGTTCTGGCTGTGGCTGATGTTCCGCGCCCTCAAACCCGCGCTGAAAGCGGAGGGTAGCAAAACCGGATTGAATCACTTTTTCCTCTACAGTGCGATTACAATTCCCCTGTTCTACGCATTGGGCTTGATGTATACCAACCATACACCGCTGAGTATTGCGGAGTATTGGCGCTGGTGGGTGGTGCATCTGTGGGTCGAAGGATTCTTTGAGGTGTTTGCCACGGTGGCGATCGCCTATCTCTGTAGCGAACTCGGGTTCCTCAAGCGGTCTTCTGCGTTGCGAGCCACCTATCTCACCACCATTCTCTATCTCGGTAGCGGGGTGATTGGCACGCTGCATCACCTGTACTTTGCCGGAACGCCCGTGTTTATCACTGCGATGGGTTCTGTTGCGTCGGCGCTGGAAGTGGTGCCCCTCACCCTGATTGGCTTTGAGGTGGTGAAGTCCCTGAAGCTCTCGCCAGAAGCCCAAGGGTTCTATCGCATGCCGCTAAAGTTCTTCATTGCGACTTGTTTTTGGAACCTGGTAGGGGCTGGCGTGTTTGGCTTCTTAATCAATCCGCCGATCGTGCTCTATTACTCCCAGGGTCTGAATACAACGCCGATTCATGCCCACTCGGCTCGGTATGGCGTGTACGGTTCGCTGGCGATCGCCCTCATGCTCTTCGCCCTGCGGGAAATCACCCCCGACCGCGCCTGGGATGAAAAGAACCTCAATTTCTCCTTCTGGTGGATCAACGCTGGACTGGTGGTGATGATGGTGTATGGCTTAATTCCCAACGGCTTCTATCAACTGGTGCAATCGGTGAATCACGGCACCTGGTATGCCCGCAGTGCTGAGGTGATCAGTTCCCCGCGGACAAAAGACCTTGGCCGAGGCATGCGCCAAGCGAGGGATTGATCCGCAAGCGTTTCTAACGCAGTTGGAAGCCTCGGTTTCTGGTTTGGGGTAGTTTTTATGGTGGCATCGCCTTGGGTATAGCGGTTTGCCTATATCTGCAAACGCCCCTGTTACTTTGGCTGTATCTGGGGGCGATCGCCGCGTTGGGAGTCGATGCCATTTCCGTTTTCTATCGCCAGCAAAAAGCAATCGCCAATGAACTTCTAACCTTTGCGGCGGTCTGTCTAGCGGCTCCGTTTGCGTACCTCTCTACCGTTGGTACCTGGTCTCCATCCATCGTAGGGCTGTGGCTCTTAAACACCCTCTTCTTCGGCAGTGCAATTTTTACAGTCAAGCTTCGCAAACCCAAGACGGCATCGCTGCGTCCAGGCTTGCTCTATCATGCGATCGCCAGCTTAATCGTCTTTGGATTAGTGGACAGTGGGTTACTGTTCTTAATGACCGGCCTTGCCTTTAGTGTTGTACTTTTGAAGTATGGGTTGATTCTTTGCCAACTCAGGTGGTATCAAACCACATCGATTCAAAATGTAGCTTTTTTGGAAACAGGCTCAGCTATTTTGTTTCTAATAATCTCGGCGCTCTCCCTACTTCCAGTTCGCCTCGCCCTATCCAGTTAGCCCATTAAGGCGCAATGAGTACCCTAGGCAAATGGGTAAGTGGGACACTAGGATCAAGTCAGCGATCAGAAAGCCATGACGTTGCAGCCGCATCATCAATCGCTGTCTGTGTTTAAAAGCGACTTGCTGATCACCAAGGATAACTTCATCTGCTCATCTCATCCAATATCTCTACAGTTACTAGAGGGCAGTACCATGACAGAACTTCTTTCTCCCAGCCCGTCCATCGAGTTTTTTGACGGCTTGTATGAAGACTTAAGTGGGGTTAGTTTGAGGCGCGATCGCCGCACAGGCCACCACGTTGCGTTGCTGATGTTTGAGAAACTCAAGTCTATTGAGCAATTCAACAGCTACCGTAAACGATTCCATCAATCCTTAAAATTAACCGACACCGAGGGGCAAATCCTGATGCAGCCATCCTCCGTTCAATCCCTGCGGGTCGATTCCCCGCCGCTCTGCGGCGTAAAATGCCAGGATG
>JACYMB010000136.1 GCA_015272205.1 Synechococcales cyanobacterium T60_A2020_003
TACCAGGACATTCTCAAGGCGAACCTGACCGTTTTTCTAATCATGCAACAAAGCCGAAAGAAACAATAACATCACAGTTTTATCACTGAACTCTCTTCCCCATCTACACATTTTCTTCATCCACTTCTCTATTGCTCCATTCCCCACTCCCTATTCCCTCCACTTCTCTACTGCTCCATTCCCCACTCCCCACTCCCCCATGTCCCCCTCCACCGCTTCCACGCAACGCACAATCGTTTTAATTGGCAAAGAGAATACTGGCAAATCTCAACTGGTCGCCTCTCTGACCCATCGCACCCCCTACAGCAGCAATTTTCGTGGCTCTACAGTCACCTGTGAGCGCTATACGGGAGACGGTGTGATGTTCATTGATACCCCTGGGATTCTGTACCGTTCTGATACGACAACCACTCGATCCGCATTAGAGCAATTACAGCAGGGTGACACGATCGTGTTGGTGGTGAAAGCGACTCATGTGGATGAGGATCTGACAGATCTATTACCTTTAGTCGCGGATAAGCAGGGAATTGTCGTCATCACGTTTTGGGATAAGGTATTGCCATCAACATTTACACAGCAGACGGTTCATCGCTGGGAACAAACTTCCAATTTGGCGTTTATTCCAGTGGATGCAAGGCATCTAACTGCCGCGCAACGACAGGAAATTTTAGCGGCAATGCATGAACCGTCGGTCTTTCCCAGTCAATGGCATCCCATTCCTGCTGGATGGCGCATCGAACCGCGTCCAACGTTGCTGGAGCATCCCCGGTTGGGTTGGCTGTTGGCGATCGCTCTGCTGCTGATACCTGCTGTTCTTGCGGTCTGGTTTGCCAATACGGTTGCCGCGATCGTTGATCCACTTATACAGGGATTGGTCAACCCAACGGTAGAAACCCTCTCTGGCTTACCGTCCCTACCCAGGGAAATCTTGATTGGACGCTATGGCTTGGTCACAATGGGACCGTTGCTGTTTGTCTGGGCAGTGCCAACGGTCATTCTTTATGCGCTATTTCTGGGTGCTTACAAAGCCAGTGGTTTAGTCGAACGAATCACCGTTGCCCTGCATCCGTTGTTACGTCCCTTCGGCTTATCCGGACGAGATTTGGTGCGTGTCATTATGGGGTTTGGCTGCAACGTGCCAGCCGTGATCAGCACTCGCGCCTGTTCCAGTTGTTCTCGCCAAACCTGTATTTCGGCGATCGCCTTTGGTTCTGCTTGCTCCTATCAATTGGGTGCCACCCTGGGAGTGTTTAGTGCCGCGAACTTGCCCTACCTGGTGATGCCTTACCTGCTCTACCTGACCATCACAACATTGATTTATACGCGCCTGATTGCGCCCAAGTCGGCTCGTTCTCCCCAAAACAGTCTCATGATTGAGCATCGCACGTTTCTGGAAGTGCCGCGATGGTCAGCGATTTGGCGTGAGATGAAGGGAACACTGAGCCAGTTCTTTACCAACGCCATTCCCATCTTTCTGGTGATCACGCTGATTGCTTCTGTCCTGGACTGGCTGGGCGTTTTGAATGGGCTGAGTGGGTTGATTAATCCGGCAATGGGATTGTTTCGCTTACCACCGGAAGCCGCATTGCCTGTGATTCTGGCATCAGTTCGTAAAGACGGACTCCTGCTCTTTGCTGAACCCAATACGGTTGGCCTGTTGTCTCCTGTGCAAATCCTCACAGGCGTTTATCTGGCTGGGGTACTGTTACCCTGTCTGGTGACAGCCCTGACGATCGCTCGTGAACAATCACTCAAGTTTGCGCTGGGGTTGATGGTGAGGCAGGCGATCGCCGCGATTGTGTTCGCCTTAATTCTGGCTTGGGGGGGATATTTTTGGTGGTAGTTTCAAGGTAGCAACCCATTTTAGCAACGTATGAGGTACAACCGTGACAACTACACTGATACCTAAATCGGCTCAAATTGGCGGAACCGTTCACACGTTCCAATGGCAATGGCAGGATCAAAGCTTTGCGATCGCCTACGAAACGCGCGGCAGTGGCTCTCCAGTTTTGCTCCTCCCTGCCTTTAGCACGGTTTCCACTCGTGGTGAAATGCAGGGGATTGCCGAACAGTTAGCGCCACACTTTCAAGTGGTTGCAATAGATTGGTTAGGTTTTGGACAAAGCGATCGCCCCGCCCTGAACTATCAACCCGCCCTCTACCGTCAACTCCTACAAGATTTCCTTCAGGTTCAATTTGATCAGCCTGTTGCTGTCGTTGCAGCGGGACATGCGGCAGGGTACGCGATGCAAGTTGCTCAGCAAACGCCGTGCCCCTGGTCAAAAATGGTACTGGTTGCACCAACCTGGAAAGGTCCACTGCGGGTAATGGGTGCGCCGACTCCTGTACGCGATGCGGTTCGAGAATTGGTTTGCTCACCCGGCATTGGTGAGGCACTCTATACCCTCAATACGGCTCCTGCCTTCCTGAAGTTCATGTATCGGCAGCATGTCTACGTTGATGTTAATAAACTGACCCCAGAATTCATGCAGCAGAAATATGAGATCACTCAGCACTCAGGGGGACGCTATGCGCCAGCGGCGTTTGTCACAGGAACCCTTGACCCGATGCAAAGCCATGAAGAGTTTTTACAAATTGGGCAAGCACTCTCTGTCCCCACTTTGGTTGTAATTGGCGAACAATCTCCGGGGCAGTCAAAGGCTGAAATGGAAGCCCTTGCAAAGCTACCCGGAATTCAAAGCGATCGCCTTTCTGGTTCTCTGGGACTGCATGAAGAGTACGCGAGTGAAGTAGCCGCGATCGTAGTACCGTTCCTACGGGCTTAATTTCCAGCATCAAACTCAGAACCAGGGAATGGAGTCAAAGAAACGCCCCATTTGCTGGAGATTGCCAAATGTGCCGACAATCCCTCCCAGCACCCCAAACGCAACGAGGGCAAAAATCTGGGTTGTCGTAACGCCTGAAAGAAAATACCAGCTATAGGAGAGGGGGACTAGAGCCAGGAAACAGCCAATGACAGCACCCCAGAAAACTCTGATCGCTGCGTTGGTCAACTTGCTGGATTGGGGATCGGACGGGTCGGATGGGGTCTGTGACATTAGAAATTACCGCATCAATTAAGTTGTGGATATTCTGGCACACCTCCTCACCTGCTAAAGTTCGGTTTCCTCAATCCAAAACTGCAGAACTCCGCCTCAACCCCAAAGCACTTGTTGAATCCCAGCTTTTATCTATAATTTGAGAATGATTATCGTTCTTTTAAGTAAAGAGACGTGACTGATGGTAGTTGCCCGATATTCCAAGTTCTGTCCCTGTAACCGTCCTCACGGGCTATTTGGGTGCCGGGAAGACAACGCTCCTTAACCGCATCCTGACTCATGAACACGGTAAGAAAGTCGCCGTCATCATCAATGAGTTTGGCGAGGTAGGCATCGACAATCAGTTGGTAATTGATGCCGATGAAGAAATCTTTGAGATGAATAACGGCTGCATCTGCTGTACAGTTCGCGGCGACTTGATTCGCATCATTGGCAACCTGATGAAGCGGCGCAACAAGTTTGATCATCTGGTGATTGAAACGACTGGGTTGGCAGATCCCGCTCCTGTGATCCAGACCTTCTTTGTGGACGAAGATGTGCGATCGCAAACGAGTTTAGATGCAGTAGTCACTGTTGTGGATGCCAAGCACATTCATCAGCACTGGGATGCCGATGAAGCGATCGAACAACTCGCTTTTGCTGACGTAATTCTGCTCAATAAAACCGACCTGGTAACGCCTGCTGAATTGGATGAATTAGAGCAACGCATCCGCTCGATGAATGCAATGGCAAAAATCTACCGCACCCAAGATGCTCAAGTGGAAATGGATAGCATCCTGGGAGTCGGAGCGTTCGATCTCAGTCGCGCCCTGGAGGTTGACCCCAATTTCTTAGGGGAAGATGCTCACGAACATGATGAGACTGTGGGATCTGTGGCGATCGCAGAATCCGGTGTGTTGAACTTCGAGCGGCTGAATACCTGGATGGGTGAACTGTTACGCAATCAGGGACCGGATATTTTTCGGATGAAGGGCATTCTCAACATTGAGGGCGAAGACAATCGCTTTGTGTTCCAGGGGGTTCACATGCTGTTTGATGGCAGAGCCGATCGCCCCTGGAAGCCCAACGAAACCCGCAGGAATGAGTTGGTTTTTATTGGGCGGAATTTGGATGAGGCAGAGTTGAAGGAGGGGTTTCGGGGGTGTTTGGTGTAGGAGTGGGGGAGTAGGGAGTAGGGAGTAGGGATCGGGGGATGGCGAAGACGATTAGTCAGCAAGAGTTTAAGCAGGTTTGGCGGGGTGAATTGTCGGATTATGTTACGGCGATCGCCTGGTCACCGGATGGTCGCTCTCTGGCGGCTTGTTCGGCGGCTGGAGAGGTGGTGTTAATTAGCTTGCCAGGTTTCCAATCTGCCTTTCTCCAGAGTGAAACGGGATACTCTGTTGATTGTCTTGCATTTTCCCATGACGGGCAGTTTTTAGCGATCGGGGGGCAAGATGGGCAGGTGAAGATCTGGTCGGTTCAATCGGGTGCAGCAGAACTCATCGCCGCGTTAAACAACAAATCCGTTTGGGTCGATCGCCTCTGTTGGAGTCCAACAACCCATGAGCTTGCCTTTAGCCTGGGCAAGTATGTGCAGGTTTGGGATGTCGAAACTCAGGAAGTGTTGACGACGCTTAACTTTGAGACTTCAACGGTTTTGGATTTAGATTGGCGCAGAGATGGTAAATATCTTGCTTTAGCAGGCTATCAAGGGGCAAGGGTCTGGAATGCCAACGATTGGGATGCAGAAGCGGAGGCGTTAGATATTCCTTCGGCAACGGTGGCGATCGCCTGGTCGCCCGATAACCAGTTCATTGCTGAAGGAAATCTCGACAGCACCCTAAGCGTGTTGGAGTGGGGCAATCCGGCTCCCTGGTTGATGCAGGGCTTTCCCGGTAAAGTGCGACAACTGGCATGGTCAGAGGTTCCCACTAATATCGGGGTGCCGATGCTGGCATCCTGTAGTGGTGCGGCAGTGGTTGTGTGGGAACGCGATGGCGATGAGCGCGTGGGTTGGGCGAGTCGGGTTCTGGGTAATCATCAAGGAGTGGTGCACGCGATCGCCTTTCAACCCGGTTCACTCCTGTTAGCGTCGGCAGCAGAGGATGGTTGGGTTGCCCTTTGGCACCGGGGCACTCGATTGATTCAATCGCTTACAGGTGTGTCCAACGGCTTCTCCTGCCTCACCTGGCACCCGCAGGGACATCAGCTTGCGGCTGGAGGATTAGATGGCGAGTTGCTGATCTGGTCACAAACTTCGCGTGGTCGTGGGTTTGGTGGACGATGAGCACACCATTTTCTGCTATGACTTTCTATTCCTGACACGATCCTTTGCAGCAGACTTACAGGATCAACGAAGTAGATAAGAAAAGATAAAGCCTTACTCTAATTCATCGCTTTATCCCTCCCCCCTGCATTGTTTCATCTCTGATTCAAGTAGTAATGTTTGACCCCGATGGTTTTGTCATTCGACTACTGAAATCAAACGAATTTACCTCTTTAGAATCAATGGCTTCCTCGATCCAAGGTGAGAGTGAAACAATCATTTAGTAACCATTTCCTCATGAGAAGAAACTTTCTTCGTGCGCTACTGGCGATCGCGGTTGCCGCCGTGATCCTTCTGCCAAGCTGTGCCCAGCCCAACACTCAATCTCAAAACTCTACAGATTCAACGCTCACGTTCTCCTGGTCGCAGGATATTGAACCGCTCAATCCGCATATGTACAATCCCAGCCAGATGTTTGCTCAGGATTTAATTTATGAGCCACTGGTGAGCTACGATCGCGGCGGCGAAATTCAGCCTGCACTGGCAGAAAGCTGGGAAGTGTCGCCCGACGGCAAGTTGATCACGTTCCAACTGCGCGAAGGCGTTCAGTTTTCTGATGGCACTCCGTTTGATGCGGCGGCGGCTAAAGCCAACTTTGATCAGATGTTGTAAAATCGTGCAGAGCATGACTGGTTGGGACTGATTGAGGCGATCGATCGCGGCGAGGCTCAGGGCGATCGCACCTTGCAGATGTACCTGAAAACGCCTTATTATCCAGCCCTGCAAGAATTGACGCTGATTCGTCCGGTTCGTTTTCTGTCGCCCAAAGCGTTTCCCGACAGCGGCACAACTGCAGAAGGCATCAAAGCCCCGATTGGCACAGGACCCTGGGTGTTAGCCGATTACCAGAAGGATACTCAGGCTGTGTTCAAGCGCAATGAGAACTATTGGGGCAACAAACCGGCAATCGAGCAGGTGACGGTGAAAATTATTCCCGATGGCGAAACGCGCGTGCTGGCATTTGAGAACAACGAAATCGATTTGATCTACGGCAATGGTGAAATTAGTCTTGACTCGTTTAAGCAACTGCGCGATTCAGGAGACTATACGGCTGATGTATCGCCACCGTTGAATACGCGAGCGATCGCCATTAACTCCAAGCGGGGAGCCACTGCAGACCTGAAGGTGCGGCAGGCGATTTAGCACAGTGTCAATAAAGATGCGATTATTTCTGGCATCTTCTACGACACAGAACAAAGAGCCGACACTTATTTTTCAACCGAAGTGCCCTATGGATCGGGAACTAAATAAGGTGTAATTCTACCTTCTAGCTTTGTAAGCTAACGTCAGTTCGGGATAAGAGAGGGGCAGGTTAGATAGACTGAAAGTGCTAAGTTTTCCCCCCTTGACCTACCCCATGTTTAGTTTAGAAGACC
>JACYMB010000137.1 GCA_015272205.1 Synechococcales cyanobacterium T60_A2020_003
AACTTGCTCTTTTTTGATTCTGATACCCCGTCCGCTTGCGGCGGGGTAGTTCATTGAGCGATCGCCAGTAGGTGGGAATGAGGGTGCGGACTTTTTCTAAACGTTCAGCGAGCTTTGATTGTTTAGCCATGCGGTATCGGGCGACGGCGCGGGCTACCTTGCGGGCTTCGCTAGCAGGCATCCCCAGGTCAACTAAACGCTGCCAGTAAGCCAGCATAAATTGCCGAGATTCATCCAGTTGATGTTCAGAGAGACGCTCAAAAGCCGCAACTGTAGCACACCTCAGCTTGTAAGTAGATAGTCGTAAATAAACAAAGCTCTTCGTAGGATGGGTTAGCGATAGCGTAACCCATGCTGTCAAAGGCTTTGATGCGTTACGGCTACGCCTAACACATCCTACGTTTAATTAGGGTCACCTACTTATTACTTAACATCGCATACGATAGACCATTCAAAATCACCCGATTGGGGGTTTTGCAATCTTGCTTTTAGATGAAGTCAATTCATCTA
Source organism: Synechococcales cyanobacterium T60_A2020_003 (assembly GCA_015272205.1). Taxonomy (NCBI): domain Bacteria; kingdom Bacillati; phylum Cyanobacteriota; class Cyanophyceae; order Synechococcales; species Synechococcales cyanobacterium T60_A2020_003. The sequence goes on from JACYMB010000137.1 coordinate 511, forward strand.
AATTTCATATCTTAATCATCGCTTGGTGCTTCCATTTGTAGAGTGATTGAATTAAGGACCAGCCGTGATTCTACTTAGTGCTAGCGGTGATATCCCTTCGTTGTAATTGTGATGAATTCTGGTAATTCTTGTGATGGGAGTCACGACGATAGAGGAGCGATCGCCTTTTACCAATGTTGAGTTTTGAGTTCTCAGTTTTGAGTTGTAAATGCGTTGCTGCGTTAGGGATTTTGGCCTTTTATCTGTAGCTGGAATGTCTGAAATCGGTATTCGTCCAACTCTGGGCACTAATCTTCAATGATTTGATGTTTAGGGGGATTTCTCAGGGGTTGGCCATTCTACGAGAACTTGAAGGATGTGAGGCGGACTCAATGAGCGCAAATCAACACACTCTCCGCTGAAAAGATGGGAGCTTTGCTTGCTGCCCTGTAATAGAAGGCGTCACACTCCACATCTTGTGTTAATCTTGCACCATAATCGTCACTCACTGTTATATGTGGAGTTGGCTAATGTTCCGTTATCTACAGAGCGCTGGGCTAAGTCTCACCTTGGTGGGAGTTTGGAGTATAGCCGGATGGGCGCAAGTTCCCGATGTCCCCATTGCCCTCATTGGAGAGCGGGCAGCCCTTCAAAATGCCGTTTGTAATCAAGATTGGGCCACAGCGGTAGAAGCGAGCGATCGCCTCTTAGCCCTGGACGAGTTGCCCGCCAGTTATCGGGGTGACATGGCCGCTTTTCGCCTGCGCCTATTGCAATTTCAAGAGGCGGAAGTGGTCTTGCCTGTGATACCGGGTTGCGAAGACGCTGAAGACGGGTTTTCGCAAGAAGACAACAATTTTTCTGAGCAGTTAAATAATCTAGCAGGTAGTATCACCTCGCCGCTGACTCAAGACATTGTGCAAGATGTTGGCAGTGATAATTTGATTGTTGTGCATGGGGTGTGTTCGATTCTGTCTAAGGAAGAAATTGAGAATCCTATGGATCTAATGGTGGCGACCGTAGAACAAAACTTTTTTGGCTTGCCTTTTTTAGAACTGGATGAACTGGATGAATTCCGGGAAGGAAACCGGGAACAGCAGGAGGCATTAGTCGAATACCTTAGCTTTATGGCATTTCTAGGATCGATGCAGTTTTGCCAGGAAAATATTCCCGTTGTGGAAACAGTATTTGGAGTTGAGATTCCTGATGTGCCAGCCGTAGATATTTCTAATGTTGATGCGTCTAATACAGAGCAATGAGGAGGGCGCATTCCACATTTGCAAATTGATCAATGTCTGGAGTGCGGGCATCTTGCCCGCGAGCGGGACGCTCGCACTACCCGTACAAAACTGGGATCTCCCCAATGAGGATACCTTGTGGATTGTTTGGATGGGGAATTGAAAACCATCCGGATACGGTCTAGGAGCCTAGAAAAGTAGTGTGGTAGATGCACCCTGATTTGCTATCCCCGGCGATGCTGGGGATTTTTTATATCTACGTTTAGCTGCTTCAGGGTACGGGGCACAGAGGCGCCGAGGGTCAAACATCGGGTTGCCATAAAGAGCGATAAGGCTCCCCACAAGATTTGTTCACTGTGCCAGTGCCATGCCAAAGATGCGACAGGTAGAAATCCTAATCCAGTGGATAACAATGCGGCATTACGCAGGGTTTGACCAGCGGTTAAGCCTAGAAAATAGCCGTCTAGCATGTAGGCGATCGCCCCAAACCCCAGCACGGGATACAGCCACAATACAAAGCCATGAATAGAGTCCAACACCGTCGTGTGGTTGGTGAGGAGGCCAAATAGAGCATTAGGCATGGTCGTAAATGCGGCGGCAAAGGCAATCCCAAGCAACAGACTGGAACTACCTGCCCATGTCAGCAGACGCTTAAGTTGATGGGTTTCCCCTTGCCCCCAGAACTGCCCAGCAAAGCTTTCTGTGGCAAAGGCAATCCCATCAATGAAATAAGCGGCAAAGGAAATGACCTGAAGCATCAAGGTATTGGTGGCTAAAACCAATGTGCTGAGACCTGAACTAATGGTAGTAAATAGGGAAAACGTAGACACCAAGGCAAAGGTGCGGATCAGAATATCGTTGTTGAGCATGAACGCCTCTTGAAAGGCCGATTTATCCCAAACTCTGGGCAGGAGCGATCGCACCTGCGGCCAAGATTGACTCCTAGACACGATCCAAAGCCCTACAACTGCCATCGCACATTGAGAAAGGGCAGTTGCCAGCCCAGCTCCGGCACTTTCCCAGCCCCAGCGCACAATAAACCAGTAATTCAGAATCACGTTGCTGCCGTTGCTAATCGCCGATAGGAGTAGCACTTTCAATCCTTCTTCCTGTCCCAATAGCCAGCCGAGGAGCACAAAGCTTAAAAGATTTGCTGGGGCTGCCCAAATCAGCGCTTGATAGTAGGCTTCCCCCGCTTGGCGCACATCGGGTTCGGCATTCAATAGGGTAAATCCAAGGTCACGAATTGGGGTTTGAAAAAGGGCGATCGCCGTTCCGATGGCGATCGCCAATGCTGCATTGCGAAGGCCAATTAAAATAACGGTGTCAGGGTCTTCTCGTCCGACTGCTTGAGCTGTCATCCCTGTGGTTGCCATCCGCAAAAAGCCAAACGACCAGTACAGGTAGTTAAATAGAACGGTTGCCAGAGCAACGCCAGCTAAATTCGCCAACTCCGGTAAGTGACCGAGGAAGGCAACATCCATGAGTCCCGCCAAGGGCACCATCAAGTTAGATAAAACATTGACCGATGATAGCCGCGCAAAGCGAATTAAAAACGAATTCATTGATCCCAAAAGCAAAAGCCCAGTAGCTAGTGTACCTACTGGGCTAAACCAAGGAGTCAGTATCCACTTTCAATCCCTGCGGGTCGATTCCCCGCCGCTCTGCGGCGTAAAATGCCAGGATG
>JACYMB010000138.1 GCA_015272205.1 Synechococcales cyanobacterium T60_A2020_003
AATTGTGAAGGGTAAAGCAATTCCAAGACCGGGAACGCCAGAATCCTTCAAGGTATTAATGCGAGAGTTGCAGTCTCTGTGTTTGGATATTGCAGTTCATAAGCTGGATACCAATGAGGACGGAAGCAGCCGCGATACGGAGGTTGATTTGATGGCGGATGTTAACAACCGTCGTACACCGTCACGCCCGACCTATGAGTCCATTTCCAGAGATATGGATCTGGAAGAAGTTGAGGAGTAGTCCTGCGCAAGCCTGAAGCAGATATCCGTGGCTCATGAGTCTAATACTCAGCATTATTTTGATTTCGTGAGGCAAAGTCTGCTTTAGGTGACGGGTACTGCACCAACCGTACTACCTACCACCTGCAAACACGAAGAGGAAGAATCCACTGATGCCTAAGCTAGAGCAGCGTTTCGATTACGTCAAAATTGGACTGGCATCGCCAGAGCGCATTCGTCAATGGGGCGAGCGGACACTTCCAAACGGTATGGTTGTTGGCGAGGTTACGAAACCGGAAACCATCAACTACCGAACCCTTAAGCCGGAGATGGATGGTTTGTTTTGTGAGCGCATTTTTGGCCCTGCACGTGATTGGGAGTGTCACTGCGGTAAATATAAGCGTGTGCGTCACCGTGGTATTGTTTGTGAACGCTGTGGCGTAGAAGTGACAGAGTCACGGGTGCGTCGTCATCGGATGGGATACATCAAGCTTGCGGCTCCGGTTGCACACGTTTGGTATCTCAAGGGCATTCCTAGCTATATGTCTATTCTGCTCGATATGCCCCTGCGGGATGTTGAGCAAATTGTGTACTTTAACGCCTATGTGGTTCTCGATCCGGGCAATGCGGACAACCTTCAGTACAAACAGCTTCTAACGGAAGATCAGTGGATTGAAATTGAGGACCAGCTTTATAGTGACGATTCCCAACTCACTGGTATTGAAGTTGGCATTGGGGCTGAGGCACTGCAGCGACTTTTGGAAGATTTGAACCTTGAGACAGAGGCGGAGCAGTTGCGCGAAGAGATTGCATCTGCGAAGGGACAAAAGCGCGCCAAGTTAATTAAGCGGTTGCGAGTCATTGACAACTTCATTGCAACGGGGTCTCGCCCAGAGTATATGGTACTGTCAGTGATTCCGGTAATTCCGCCGGACTTGCGCCCAATGGTGCAATTGGATGGTGGACGGTTTGCAACGTCTGACTTGAATGACTTGTACCGCCGCGTTATTAACCGCAACAACCGTCTCGCCCGACTACAGGAAATCCTGGCTCCAGAGATTATTGTTCGTAACGAGAAGCGGATGCTGCAAGAAGCGGTAGATGCTCTCATTGACAATGGTCGTCGCGGTCGCACGGTCGTGGGTGCAAATAACCGTCCTCTGAAGTCGCTGTCGGACATTATTGAAGGAAAACAAGGACGATTCCGCCAAAACCTCCTTGGAAAGCGGGTTGACTACTCTGGTCGTTCTGTAATCGTAGTTGGGCCAAAGCTCAAAATTCACCAGTGCGGACTGCCCAAGGAAATGGCGATCGAGCTGTTCCAGCCCTTCGTGATCCATCGGTTGATTCGCCAAGGGCTAGTGAACAATATCAAAGCTGCGAAAAAACTGATCCAGCGTAATGATCCCAGCATTTGGAATGTTCTAGAAGAGGTTATTGATGGACACCCGGTGATGTTGAATCGTGCGCCGACCTTGCACCGTCTTGGTATTCAGGCGTTTGAACCCATTTTGGTGGAAGGACGGGCAATTCAGATTCATCCCCTAGTGTGTCCTGCCTTCAACGCAGACTTTGACGGTGACCAGATGGCGGTTCACGTCCCGCTGTCGTTGGAATCCCAAGCAGAAGCACGCCTTCTCATGCTGGCATCCAATAATATTCTGTCCCCTGCAACTGGGCGTCCGATTGTGACACCTAGCCAGGACATGGTCTTAGGATGCTACTACTTAACGGTTGAGAACCCTAACGCCCAGCTTGATCGGGAACTTTTCTTCTCTGGGATGGAGGATGTCATTATTGCGTATGAACAGAAGCAAATATCTCTCCACGCCTATGTTTGGGTTCGATACGATGGGGTGGTGGAAGACGATGAGGGCGATGCAGAACCACTAGAGGAAATTCGGGCAGATGACGGCACGGTGACCCAAAAGTACCGCTTCCGTCGGGTACGGAAGGATGCGGATGGCAATATTCTGTCTCAGTACATTCGCACAACGGCAGGACGTGTCATTTATAACAAGACGATCCAGGATGCACTGGTGAGTTAAGGCTTGAATCTGCTGGCTCGAAGATTCGGGTCAGCAGAGTAGGACTTGAGGGAATTAAGCCACGCCGAGTGGTGGTCAGCAATAGCGTAGGGATTGAGGGCACACATCACGATGTCAGAGCAGAACGTAAATCCAAAATCTGAACAGCCAATGATTTTCAGCAACCGCACGATTAATAAAAAGCAGTTGCAGAAGATGGTGGCATGGGCATTCACGCACTATGGAACCGCCCGCACTGCACAAATGGCAGATGACTTAAAAGATCTGGGCTTCCGATATGCAACGCGGGCAGGCGTGTCAATTAGTGTGGATGATTTGGAAGTTCCTCCGAGCAAGCGCGAACTTCTAGATGCGGCTGAGGAAGAAATTCGTGAAACGGAAGCGCGGTACACTCGCGGCGAAATTACCGAGGTTGAGCGTTTCCAGAAGGTTATCGATACCTGGAACAGCACGAGTGAAGAATTGAAGGATGAGGTCGTACGGAACTTTAAGGCGCGTAACCCTTTGAATTCGGTTTACATGATGGCTTTCTCTGGTGCGCGAGGTAATATTTCGCAGGTACGACAGCTTGTGGGGATGCGGGGGTTGATGGCCGATCCGCAAGGGGAAATTATTGACCTGCCAATTAAAACCAATTTCCGCGAAGGCTTGACGGTTACGGAATACATTATTTCCTCCTATGGTGCGCGGAAGGGATTGGTAGATACAGCACTCCGGACTGCGGACTCTGGATACCTGACCCGGCGATTGGTTGACGTATCGCAAGATGTAATTGTGCGGGAGTTGGATTGTGGCACTCAGCGAGGCGTGCTGGCTCATAGCATGACGGATGGTGAGCGTGAGCTCATTCCGTTGTCGGATCGCCTGCTGGGTCGAGTTCTCGCTGAAGATGCTGTGAATCCTGCAACTGGTGAAATCATTGCAACTAAGAATCAAGCTGTTTCTGATGAGCTAGCGCGTACGATCACCAAGGCTGGGATTACGCAGATTATGGTGCGATCGCCCCTCACCTGCGAGGCCACCCGATCCGTCTGCCAACTGTGTTACGGCTGGAGCTTAGCGCATGCTCACCTTGTAGATTTAGGCGAAGCAGTTGGAATTATTGCGGCCCAGTCTATTGGTGAACCTGGAACCCAGCTCACGATGCGGACATTCCACACAGGAGGGGTATTCACAGGTGAAGTGGCTCAACAAATCCGGGCTCCCTTTGATGGAGTTGTGCGGATTGAAAAACCAAAGCAACCGCGATCGCGTCCCTTCAGAACCCGTCACGGTGAAGACGCTGTTCTTCTTGAGACCAATGTGGAACTAGTTGTAGAAGGAGAGGGCAATCGCCGCGAGAAGTTCTCGGTGGGTGCTGGCTCTGTCCTGTTTAAAGGCGGAGGAGAAACCGTCAAAACGGGGCAGATTATTTCTGAGATGGCTGCGGTTAGCCGTACTCGCCGCGTTACCGAGAAGGCCACTAAGGACGTTGCCTCGGACATTTCCGGCGAAGTTAAATTTGCTGACCTAGTCCCGGAGGAAAAGAAAGACCGTCAGGGCAACACCACGCGTATTGCTCAACGGGGGGGCTTGCTATGGGTACTTTCCGGTGAAGTTTACAACTTACCTCCGAGTGCTGAACCCGTTGTTAAGAATGGCGATCGCGTTGAAACCAACTCAATCCTGGCTGAAACCCGTTTGATTACGGAGCAAGGAGGGGTTGTTCGTATTCCTCCGGACAACAATACGGGGAAAGGAGGACGCGAGGTTGAAATCATCACGGCTTCGGTGTTCCTGGATCAAGCGCGGGTTCAAGCTGAAAGCTACCAAGGCAAAGAGCATTACGTTATTGAAGCTAAAGACGGGCAGCGTTTTTCGTTGATCGCAACTCCGGGTACGAAAGTCACGAATAACCAGGTTGTTGCGGAGCTCATCGATGACCGCTATCACACTCGCACGGGTGGAATCCTGAAATACTCTGGTGTTGAAGTGGCTAAGCGGGGTAAGGCTAAGCAAGGCTACGAAGTGGTCAAAGGTGGAACTCTGCTTTGGATCCCGGAAGAAGCTCACGAAGTCAACAAAGATATTTCGCTCTTGCTGGTTGAAGATGGCCAATACGTTGAGGCAGGTACTGAAGTTGTCAAAGACATCTTCTGCCAGAGCAATGGCGTCATTGAGGTCACGCAAAAAAATGACATTCTGCGAGAGATCGTGGTCAAACCGGGCGATTTGCATATGGTAGATAACCCAGACGCGATCGCTGGAAAAGATGCTTCTATCGCAACACCGGGGCAAGAAGTGATTCCAGGCCTCACAGTAGATGAGTTGCGCTATGTGGAATACATTGAAACTCCAGAAGGGCCCGCGCTATTGCTCCGACCTGTGACTGAGTTCCCTGTGCCGGATGAGCCTTCTATTCCCAGTCAGGAATCGACGAGTGAAGATGCGTCTCAATCTATTCGTCTAAGAGCGGTTCAACGGATTCCATACAAAGATGGTGAGCGGGTTAAGTCAGTTGAAGGGATAGAGCTGCTTCGAACTCAGCTTGTGCTCGAGATCGATCAAGAAACTCCCCAGCTTGCAGCAGATATTGAACTAGTTCCAGACGAAGAGGATCCGGACACTCTGCGTTTGCAGCTTGTGATCCTCGAATCTCTCGTGATTCGTCGGGATGTAGTCGCTGATCAAACTCAAGGAAGCACCCGAACGACCATTTTGGTGCAAGATGGCGATCAGATTGCTCCCGGCGCTGTTGTTGCCCGTACGGAAATTCAGTGCAAGGAAGCGGGCGAAATTCGCGGTATTCGTGAAGGAGCAGAAGCGATCCGACGAGTTCTGGTTGTGCGTCAAGCTGACCTGATTACGGTTGATCTAAATGGACAATCGTCCGCTGTTAAGGTGGGTGCGTTACTTGTATCAGGTTCCGAAGTTGCTCCCGGCGTAACTGTTCCTGAATCGGGTCAGGTCGTTTCCATTGAAGACGGCAGTGTAGTTTTGCGTCTTGCCCGCCCTTACCGGGTATCAGGTGGTGCGGTTCTTCACATTGACGATGGCGATCTGGTGCAACGGGGTGACAACCTAGTTCTGCTGGTCTTCGAACGCACCAAGACAGGTGATATTATCCAAGGTTTGCCCAGGATCGAGGAACTACTAGAGGCACGTCGTCCTAAAGAAGCGTGTATTTTAGCAACCCGCCCCGGTACCGCTCAGGTAGTCTACAGCGATGATGATGTTGCTGAGATTAAGGTCATTGAGGAGGATGGGGTCATTACGGAATACTCGCTAGGCCCAGGACAGAATGTGTTGGTTGCTGATGGACAACACGTGGATGCGGCAGAGCCCCTCACGGATGGCCCTGCCAATCCCCATGAGATTCTGGAAATTTTCTTCGAACTGTACAAAGATTCCCTCGGTGCCCGCGAGGCCGCGCTGTTGAGCCTCGGTAAGGTACAAACCTTCTTGGTTAACGAGGTTCAGTCAGTGTACCAGTCCCAGGGGATTGATATTTCGGACAAACACATCGAAGTGATTGTGCGTCAGATGACTTCGAAGGTACGTATTGATGATGGGGGGGATACCACGATGCTACCGGGCGAACTGGTTGAACTCTATCAAGTGGAGCAGGTAAACGAAGCGCTGTCGATTACGGGTGGTGCACCTGCACAGTACACTCCCGTACTTTTGGGAATTACCAAGGCATCGCTCAATACCGATAGCTTTATTTCAGCGGCAAGCTTCCAAGAAACAACCCGTGTCTTGACAGAAGCGGCGATTGAGGGTAAATCGGATTGGCTCCGAGGCTTGAAGGAGAACGTAATCATTGGTCGCTTGATCCCCGCTGGTACAGGATTCAATGCCTATGAAGAGATGAATAGCATTGAACCGGATACAGGGCTGGATTCACCAATCTTAGATGATGGAGAAATTCCAGATATCGTGTTGGATGATCGCACCGCTCGCACGTACGAAATGGAGGGCGGACTTGATATGTTCCCCTCTGACATGATGCGGGGTGGAGTAGATAGCCGACTTGATCGCTCGAAGTACTCTAGTCAAGGCACTCGTTTTTCTTCTCCTGTGATTGACGATGGAAGTGAGTTCCTTAGTGATGAGATAGGCTTCTATGATGAAGCCGAAGACGCAGATGATAGCGATGATTTTGAGGACGATGAGGAGTAAAACGTCAATCTTGAGGGGCGATCGCTCGTCTATCTTCAACTGAATCTTTGTCTCAAAACTAGAAGCTTGTTACCGTGCTTCACAGCTTCTGTTGATGTGCTAAATCTTTAACGACAAAAAGCGCTCCTGGCCTCTATGGAGCGCTTTTTGTCTATAGTATTGTGATCTACGATGTCGGTAGTTCTGCCGTTCGAACGGAGAGTTGTTGCGTGCGATCGCCCCGATGAACGGTTAGCCGCAGCGTTTGTCCAACGGAGGTTTGATCCACCCAAGATTGTAACTGGTCGGCAGCCGTCACACTCTGGCCGTCAACAGATGTGATCACGTCACCTCGACGTAAACCCGCTGCTGCCGCTGGAGAATTTGGCACCACTCCAACCACCAGCACTCCATTCAACTCCGGTAAGACGGTTGTGGAATTTGGATCATCATTGTTCTGCTTGGCCAGCGCTGGTGTCAGGGTGGCAATTTGTACACCCATATAAGGATGAACAATCCGCTCTCCTTGAACGAGTTTCGTAGAAATCTCCTTAGCTGTGTTGATGGGAATGGCAAATCCAATACCATTTGCATTGGCGCGAATGGCGGTATTGATACCAATGACTTCCCCCCGATCATTAAGGAGAGGGCCTCCAGAATTACCGGGATTGATGGCTGCATCCGTTTGGATAAAATCAAGGCGCTTGTCCGGAATGCCCACTAATGCACTAGAGCGATTAAGCGTACTGACAATACCCAGCGTGACCGTATTATCCAGTCCCAGGGGATTTCCAACGGCGATCGCCCAATCTCCAACCTGCACCTGATCCGAATCTCCCAGAGTAGCAGTCGGAAGCACACCCTCGTCCGGAGTCACTTTCACAACCGCCAAATCGGTCACCTCATCGCTACCCTGAACTTCACCAGCAAAGATGCGTCCGTCGCGTAGGGTTACCGTCACCTGATCAGCACCACTGACGACATGGGCGTTCGTGAGAATAATGCCGCTACTGTCGATGATAAAGCCGGATCCCTGTCCTTGAAGGTGTTCCTCAAAGGGTTGCGAAAACACTTCATCTCCAAAGAAACTCCGAAAAAACGGATCGTTGAGAAACGTATCAGGAACGGTGCGCGTAATTGTGCGTTCTGTGTCAATGCGGACTACAGAGGGCCCCACCTGTGCCACAGCATCGGCGACGAAGCTGCGTGGATTTGGCGTTTGAGCCCAAACTGGCTGTTGCCAGCCAACCGTAAGCATGATGCAGAGAAGTAGAGGAAAAACTCTGAGACGGTTGAGCATACGTTCTGCATACCAAAGTAACTGTTGAAACTGCATAGTAAACTCGTAACCTCCAAGCGCAATCAAATCATTCGCGCTAAATCCTTGGCTATATTTCAATCTTAGCGACGTTCGTTCACGCAATTGTGTTCACAGACAATTCGCAGTTATTTAGGATGGATATAGGAAGCCGAAGCAGCGATGACGGCTCTATTTGGCGTAATTGGGCTAGAATCAAAGACAAAACTACAGTGTGACCATTACTTGCTGAGTGCAGTGTTGATTTTTATGCACCCAGTTAACCCTCTGGAGAATAGCTGGAACCAATACGAATAACTATGCAGATTTACTGAGCTAGGCTTTCCGTATATTGTTCAAGCTTTTCAAGACTATGTATGGAAGGGGCATGTACGTCCTGAACTCGAGCAACCGTAAACAAATTCATGACGATGCCTGACTTTGCCCAAACGAACTCATCTTCGCCAGACCCGAATCACTCCCATCCGGTCAATTGTGCGTCCCAACCCCATGATCACGAGCATCACCATAATGCTCAAAATCATGGACATGTCCATAGTGAGGAATCTCTAAGACAAATCGTGAATCGCCTCTCTCGAATTGAAGGCCATATTCGCGGTATTAAGACGATGGTGCAAGAGGGGAGAGCCTGCCCAGACGTACTGGTTCAGGTTGCGGCTGTGCGTGGTGCCTTAGATCGGGTGGCACGGATTATTTTGGATGAACACTTAACCGAGTGCGTAGCGCGAGCAGCTCGTGAAGGAGATATTGCTGTAGAGTTGGCCGAACTGAAAGCCGCGCTCGACCGATTTTTGCCCTAACGGCACTTTTGGACAAGCCCAAACCAGCCAGACTCCACCCATGTCTCTCAAGTCATTTTCGTGAGCGCATCCTGGAAACCGCTACTGTATGGCTAGCTAAGCCGATGCTTGGCACCTATGCAAAAAGCATACATATATATAGATGCACTTTTAGAGAAAAACCAGGATTCCTAGCTTAGAACTACAAGGACTACGACGGACAACGGGCAACTATAGGGTTCACTCCGCACCAAAGCGCACCATAAACTAGAAATTTATGTCGCCCGTTCTTACCGTGATTCACCGAGAATTGGTATCGATTGTGTCAAAAAGCATGCCAAGTATTAAAAAAAGATATAGGTCATGCTAGTTATCTCGCTTGAGAAAGACGCGATCTAAGACAGATTTGATTACGAGTCCTGATAGGGTAACGTTGCCCTTAGAGCCAATTCAATGTCTAAAAACTGTGATTTTTGACTTTCACACTTCATAACTTCTTAATATCTATTTTTGAATGACAAAATGCCCAAGGTAGTTCTAGTTAACCCGTTGATTCCTCCAAATACTGGCAATATTGCTCGCACCTGTGCTGCTACTGAAACACCACTGCATCTAGTTGGGCCTCTTGGCTTTGAAATTAGCGATCGCCAATTGAAGCGAGCGGGCTTAGATTACTGGCCTTATGTTGACCTGCACTACCATGATTCGCTGGATGCATTTCAAGCCCATAGCGAGGCAGAAGGAGGGCGATGGATTGGATTTAGCACTTCAGGAAAATGTAGTTATGTTAAGTTTCAGTTTCAAGCGGATGATTGGCTGCTGTTTGGTGCTGAGACTACCGGTTTACCCAAGGATGCCCTACACCGATGTGATGCGACTCTCTATATTCCCATGAGCCAGAGCGGAGTCCGCAGTTTAAATCTCTCCGTCAGTGCTGCAATTGGTTTATTTGAGGCTCGACGCCAACTGGGATACATGGATTAGCAACGCTTCCATCGCTTCATCGCTTCTTAGAGATAAATCTGCAATCTGAATAAGGCGATCGCCAGAGAAAATAGAAGCAGAGAACGGGGATTCCAGACTATAGTCATGGTTAGAGAAAAAGTCACTGAGTTTATTGATTTCAGGCTGGATGTCATGAAGACTTATTCAATAGCCTTCATTTGGAAAAGGCTTGAGCCAAAAGGGTTGCAAGGACATTTGTGGTGACTGAAATTGGTGCGGCGATCGCGATTGGCGCAATGTAAATCATTAAAAATACTGGTTGCATCTGGAATTCTGAAGTAAACTTAGCGGTTGATTCTCCTTGATGCAGCGTTGAATCTGTAGTAGAGACGCTATAGGTAGAAGCTGCTCTAAAGAGATTGGTGCATTGAAGTGAAAAGTTGAACTAATAGATTAGTTTTACTTAATTCGTCTGTGCTTGAATTTTCTGTCCACTGGTGTAAGCTTATCTAAGCCAAAAAGAGCAGAGTAGTGTTACCTAACGGTAGAGCTTTGTCGGTGATTCACATCGTTAATTAGGGTGATGCGAGTCACAAGACTTCTCTACACTGCTTGAAGACAGTTGAACGCTGATCATTAGGAGGTCGTTCCTTGAAACGAGCATTTCCGCAGAAGGTTAGACTTGATACCCACTCAGTTCAGTCCAACGCTGGCTTGATGGGTAACCCTTCAACCAAAGTGTTTGCGAACGGCAACCGCAGAACTCGTACATCTGCTGCGATGGTTGGTCTCGCTCTATCCATGGGGGCTTCAAGTCTCTTAGTCCCACGTCATGATGATGGAGCTGCTGCCGCTGAGGCTAGAGCCAGTGAGTCTACAGTGACTCAGCTGCCTCGATCCTTTCAGATTGCAGCAACTTCCAGTAGGATCGACTTTTCAGAGGACTTTGTAGAGCATGTCGTAGAGTCTGGACAGACACTCTGGCAGATTTCGCAGCAGTACAAAGTGCCTGTCGAAGTTATTGCGATCGCAAACGATCTTTCCGAAAATGAGCCTATCCAAGTAGGCCAGCGTCTTCGGATTCCAGGTGCGTCATTCACCGCATCAACAGTTGCACCGTCGAAGACAGAACTATCCACGTCTAGCACTTTAGTGGCAAGTGCTGTTCCTACCGTTTCACCAGAATCTCTCCAAGACGCATCTGAAGCGGATCGGATTCTACAGGCTGAACAGCAGGTTGCACTAGAAAACCTAGCTCAGCGCCGTCAGCAACTTTCAGAGTCTTTAGTAACACTCAATAGCAGCGTTTCAGAAAATCCAGCATCGAATGCTCGTAAGCTAGAGCAGCGTAGTTCCCAGGAACGCCAGCAATCTATTATAGCGACACCGTCTCCGGAGCCAACTCCTCTAGTTCAGCAGCCCGTTGTTCCTGAAGCATCTACGACTGTAGCCCTCTCAGAGAGTTCTACTGAGGTGACGCCTGAGTTTGCTGACGAACCATCTCAGAGTGTGGCAGTTTTACCAAATGTGCAGAATGCTGCAAATAGTGAAGTTGCCCCTAACTCCGTGGCGATCAATCCAGCAGCACTTGAGTCTAATGAGGTAGAGTCTGTTACCTCGATCATCTATCGCGTAGCGCCTGGAGATACGATTAGTAGCTTAGCCCGAAAATATAACGTTCCTGTAAGTCAGCTTGTTGCCGACAACAATATCAGCGATCCGAACTATATTTTCGTAGGTCAAACGTTGCGGGTTCCCGTTCCCGTGACTGCTGAGTCAGAGGTTTCAGTTGTTCCGCCTACGTTGGTGGCTCAGAGGCTGGATTCAAATTTGAATCTTGATCCTGCTCCTAGTTTTAACGCTCAAGATCAGCAATCTGGGTCGTTGAATGTTTCTGCGGCTGAGAGCTCGACTCCACAGCAAGTTTCTGTGGTTCCTCCAAGTCTGCGGAACGACCGCTCAGTAGGTGAGGCAGATCCGATTCCTCCGATCAGTGAGAATCCCTATGTAGAGAATCTGCTGCGGGAGATTCGCGTAATGAGCGAGCGTTACAGCAATGCTGCATTAGCTGAGTCTGCAGCTACTACGGTTGCTGTGCCTGCTGAGGCTCTTTCGCCTTCCTCTGATGCCTCTGATGAACAGTTGCAAATCAGCCTTGCCGTTCCAGTGACCCAAGTTCCTGAAGCTGTCTCGGTGCCTAGTCTGCTTTCTACGCCTCCAACTGCAGTAGAGCCTCAAGTCTCTGCACGGGTTTCCACCGTTACACAATCCTCAGCCCCGATCAGTAGCCCTGTTCGATCCGCGGGAAGTGTAGAGAATATTCGAGAGAGTCAGCTTGTTGCGGTTGCGCCTTTAGGCTCTGAAAACTATCAGCCGTTGTTAGAGCCCATTACTGGAAGAATGGTTTCTCCAGACTTGCCTCCTTTACCGTCAGCGGATGAATTCTTACCGAACTCGCAGGCAGACTTCAATGGGTACATTTGGCCTGCTCAAGGTCAGTTGACTTCCGGGTATGGCTGGCGATGGGGAAGAATGCATAACGGTATCGATATTGCTGCCCCAATCGGCACACCAGTTTACGCTGCTGCTCCTGGCGTTGTTGAGTATGCAGGCTGGAACTCTGGTGGATACGGCAATATGATCGAAGTGCGCCATCCTGATGGAAGCATGACTCGCTATGCTCACCTTGACAGCATTGGTGTTAAGGCTGGGCAAGAGGTAGACCAAGGTGAGCAAATTGGAGAAATGGGAAGTACTGGGTACAGCACAGGGCCTCACTTGCACTTTGAAGTGCATTTAGCCCAGGGTACTGTTAACCCAATTGCCTATCTCCCTTAAGTCTCTACGGATTCTATTGAAGAGTGATGGGATGAGTCCTAGGGCTTATCCCCTTTCCCTTTTAAGTTAGGTGTTTGCCCATCTAGGTTTGCGTCACCACGGTTGAGCCATAGCAGCGTTAAGCTGTTTGATCTAGAAGATGTTGCCCCCCATGCAGGCAGTTGAACCCTAAATCTCGTACACTCATCCTTTGAGGGATACATATCAAGCAGTAGATATTTTCCTTGAGAACTGTTTTCGCGATGTGTACCAATGTGATATTTTATAAAGAGTGACTTTCACATTAAGGCTCAGTAGCTCAGTGGTTAGAGCAGGGGACTCATAAGCCCAAGGTCGCA
>JACYMB010000139.1 GCA_015272205.1 Synechococcales cyanobacterium T60_A2020_003
TCATCCTGGCATTTTACGCCGCAGAGCGGCGGGGAATCGACCCGCAGGGATTGAACGCTCCAATGCCTGGATGGAGCGGTGTAAAATCTTGGTCAAGAACTTTGAGAGAACCTTGGATAACGCCACGACCAAAATCAACCTCTGCTTTGTCAGGCTGATGCTTAAGCGCCTTGCTGCCTCTCCTTGAGATCTCAAATGGGTTCTATAGACCTAAGATAGATTCAACACTCAAAGCTTTCATATTGCAATTGAGAGGATGCAAGAGCATAGCCTCCACGTAGGAAGACATCCCTGCATCCCGTTAGATTCAACCTCATTGAGAGTGCGAGAAAGATTTATCTCCTCCGGTAGAGGTAAAGCATAGACTTCTGAGAGAGAGAAATCTGCTCGTTTTGGGTGAAGTTAGTTATACGAATGAATTGAATGAGTGCTAGGGGGAAGTATCTCCGTTTAGTTGCTCAGCGTGTAGACTTTCGATTTCTTGGGTGAGCTTCATCAAGTTACGGCTATTTAGATAGACCCGATCCGTAGGATAGTTTTGCAGAATTTCTAAAAAAGAAAGTTGAGCATCATCGACCGTGGAGTGGATGAGTGCAGACCGGAGCGCAGGTTCACTCCCTTCCCCCGATTCGGTATGTAAGACCTGGGTTACTTTCTCCAAAAGCGTTTGACCGCTGGGTGCTGCCAGCATATCTTCCACAAACTCAACACTAACGTTAAACGGTTGGGTGAGTAATCCCTGAAGCGTTTCCGGTTCGAGATTGGCTAAGCCTAGATAAAACTGCATGGAGTCCGGGGCTTCTCCCGTCGCTGCCAAATGTTCTAAGTCGACAACGTCAAAGGAGGCACTGAATCCACCGTAGGTAACCACTAGGGTTTCTGCGGCGATCGCCCGTGATGAAAAACTTAACATTGCCAGAAACGCAGTCAGCGTGCCTGCTGAGCCGAGGAGCGATCGCCAGTTTTGGGTTGAGGGAAACATTACCATGTCTAAACTCGTCTCATAGGAATTGACTATCCTTGCCAGATTCGTGAATTAATCTAAACAAGCGATCGCACGAAACCTCTATCAGCCATATTCTAGACAGTCTAGCCCCCATTTGTGTATTCAATTTGCAATATTCACCCAAGTCTGTAGCCTAGCTGGAGGAAGCCCCATTCCCCGTTTTGATTACATACTATAGATAGATTCGATAGATTGAGAGCACGCACCTCGTATTCTCGCTCATTCATCCTTCGGGATAGACTCTGTTGTGAAACGTTCCAATTTGCCATTGTTCCTTCCTACTTCTCCCTGGCGATCGCGCCTGTTCCAAACCAGTGTCGTATTTAGTGTTTCCCTCTTTGTGAGTGGAGCATCGGGCGCAAAGTGGGGCTGGGAGTACGTGCAGGATAATCTTGCACCCGAAATTTCGCGTGAACTTAGCCACTCCCTTAATCGTCCAATTGTGATTGGGGATGTGGAGTCGGTTTCGCTGAACAGCATTCGGTTTAGTGCATCGTCCATGCCTGCGATTAGCACCGATCAGGACACGATGGACATTGAGGCGGTTGAAGTTACCTTTAACCCGCTTGAATTCATTCAAAATCAGCGCTTAAGCATAGACGTAACGCTGCATAACGCTGTGTTTTGGATTGACGAACAGCCGGAAGGATGGATCGAAATTGAGATTCCGAATACCGAAGATGATCTGATTGAAATTCGCATGATTCATCTCAAAAATGCCTCTGTTGACTTGGTGCCACTCCCCAAAGAGCCGAGTGATGATCCGAGGCTGCCCGTAGAACCACCGACCGATCTCCGCTTTGAGTCGCTTAATGGATACGTCACCCTAGCCGACGATGGCTCAACCCTTGATCTTCAATTGCAAGGGCAGGCCGTAGCAGGTGGGCAGGTTGCGCTGAGCGGATCGGCGGCACTCACCGATGACACTGCTAGGATAGAAGTCCACACCGATCAGTTGGCGATCGCCCCATTTTCGGTTTTGCTGCCCCCCGATCTGGTGATTCAAGACGGGACAGTAAGTAGTGATATTGCCATCGATCTGCAACCGGATACGGGATGGCAAGGCTCAGGAACGCTCGATATTCAAAACATGGCGGCACGGGCAGCCGGAGAACCGAATCCGTTCAAAGATCTGTCGGTGCAGATAGAGGTGCGTGATCGCCAGCTTCACCTACATCAAGGAGAAATGAAGTTTGGCGGCATTCCCTTTCGGCGCATTGAAGGGACAATCGATTTGGAGATCGGGTTAGATCTCACCGCTGCTGTGGATTCGGTCAATGCCGAGGATTTTATGAGTACGTTCCAACTGGAACTGCCCTTCCCAGTCACGGGAGCATTGATGACGGAACAGGTGGACGTAACCGGGTCTTTTGACCACGTTATGTTTGCCGGACGAGTCTACAATGCAGAGCCAATCCAGTTTGATCGAGTATTGTTCCCCAAGGCGCAAACTGACTTTACCTTTGACAAAACCAATGACCATTTGATTCTCAAAGACCTCCGGTTCTATCCAGAGGTGGGGGGACAGTTTACCCTTGATGCTGATATTCATCTGGGCGATGACGATAAGGGCGAGTATGATGTCTTTTGGGTAGATGCTCAGTTGGCCGGAGTCCCGGTTGATCAGCTTTTACAGGGATATGAGGTGTCCATTCCAGACCAAACCCTGGGGAATCTCTACGCCAAACTCCATCTTGAATCCTTTGAAGATAATCCTGATCTACAAATGGAATGGGCGTTGCAGGAAGGGCAGTATCCGGTTAAGGGCGTGATTACGGCGACCAATGACCAACTGCGCTTTACGGATACCCAACTTCAGATTGGCGGTGGAGTCGTAACGGCGGAAGGGGCGATCGCCAACGGAAACTGGCAAGCAACGATTCAGGGAACGCAGATTGCTTTACAAGGGCTGGGGTTAGAGATTCCCGGTTCTGCCGAGGGAGAACTCAATCTCAACGGTCAGCTTGCCACCTTAGATCTCAATGGAATTCAGGGCGATGGACAACTCCGGGTGAATCTCGGTTCAGGATCGGTGAACGCGGATTTAGGATTGGCAAACGGCAACTGGCAAGCGGTCGTAGCGTCTACGCCGATTTCTCTAAATACCTTTGATGCGGCATTGCCAGGACATCTTCAAGGGCGATTTACGCTGGATGGTTCCTTGGCTGAACTCTCTCCCCAGGCGATCGCCGCTGAGGGGCAGATCCAGCTTGTCGATGTCCTCACCATTCAGGATGAGCCATTGACCGCTGATCTACGCTGGTTGGGCGATCGCCTAGAGATTGCTAATGCTGGGAATTCTGTGCTGAACCTCAACGGTGGCATCGATGTGGATTTTGGTGGAGGATGGACACCGACGCTAGGCGAATTAGCGTTGAATCTCTCGGCTCAACAGCTTGATCTCAACGATATTGATATTTTGCCGTTAGAATCTCTCGATCTTCAGGGAGTGCTAACGATGAATGGAACGGTGAGCGGTACGATCGATCAGCCTGAACTGCTGGCAGATGTGGATCTTCAACAATTTGCCGTTCAAACCATCGCCTTTGACCCTCAACTTCAGGGACAGATCCACTACACCCCCGATCAGGTCAACATAGACATTCAGGGCGATCGCGACCAGATCCGCGTTCAATCGATGCCCGACGATTTTACCGCCTTTTCCCTCGAGCGTGATCGCACCACGATTCAAGGCAACCTATCCGCAGCGGGACAGCTTAACGCCACGGTGGACGCATTGCCCCTAGAAGCCTTAGACGAATGGGCACAGATCTCGTTACTCCAACCCCTAGGCGGCGATCTCTCTGCAACCGTAACGGCGGATCTCTCAGCAGGCGATCGCCCCCAAGCCCAGGCTAACTTTGCCATCACCCAGCCTGTCATTGGCCCTCTGGACTCGACCCTCCATCCCGATCATCAGGGCGATCGCCTATCGGGAACCCTCCTCTACGCGGACGATATCGTTCATCTTTCCGATGGTCAAATCCAGCTTGGGAACAGTGCCTTTGCCGTCAATGGTCAAGCAACACTATCTCCTGATCTCGCTGGAAATCTCCATCTTTCCGTAGAACAGGGGCAGATTCAAGACCTGATCACAGCCGTTCCCTCCCTCTCAACGTGGACACCGAATGAGCTAGCCGCAGCGTCTCCGGTTCCCCTCGATCTTCCCGCCATTGCCAATGCCCAGGGGACTTTCTCAGGGGATATTCAGATCGGGCGATCGCCCCAGGGAGAACTTGCCGCTCAGGTGAATGTATTGGGTGAAAACTGGCAGTGGGGTGATTTTGCGATCGCTAAGGTTGAGCTTGCGGATAGTTCCGTGGATGCTCAACAGCAGGTGACGCTTCCCATCTCCCTATCGGGCTTTAGCTACGCTGGATCTGATCCCTTGACCACAGAGATTGTGCTTTCCGGTCAGTGGAACGATGCCGCACCCACAGGACAAATCCGGCTTGCGCCCATTCCCCTATCGGTGATCGCATCGATGATGGATCTACCCGTTGCCGTCGATGGACAGGTAGGGGCGATCGCCACGGTGTCGGGCTTGCCAACCCAACCTGAGGTCGTGGGCGAGTTGGAACTACTAGAGGCCCAGATTCACGACATCACCGTTCCCCATGCCAAGATTGGCTTTAGCTATGGAGCAGATGGCTTGATGTTGGAGGAGTGGAATACGCTGCCCTCATCGGTCACAGCGCAGGACTAGCTTCAGGAAGACTGTACAGTTGCCGAACACGTCCCACAGAAATTAACATAACTTAATAAAACTGTTTAGAGTAGAGATGGTAAAACGCAATTCCCCAAACGACGTTCAGAGTTGGGACGATGCGCAGGATCTGGATCGTCTCATAAACGACAAACGATTGCGCAAACGGGCGACCCCAGCCAACGCACGGCGGCGCAACCGTCGCTACGGCAAGCAAATGCTCGACACTTATCTGGACAACCATTTCGACGACGACCTTGATCTAGAGGAGTTTAATCCATGACCTCAACGGCTCTCCACCCCGCTATCCAATCGGTTCCCCATGCCGCAGGTGGCCTCGACCCAGAGCGCTTCGACTGCCGCGAAGCCTGGTATCCGGTGCATTACGTGGAGGATCTCGATCCGGCTGTTCTTACCCCTTTTACCTTGCTGGAACAAGATTTAGTGATTTGGTGGGATGCCTCGGCGCAGACCTGGCGAGCCTTCGCGGATCAATGTCCTCATCGGTTAGCCCCCCTATCCGAAGGACGCATTGCCGAAGATGGTAAGCTGGAATGTCCCTATCACGGTTGGGCGTTTGACGGAGACGGGGCATGCGATCGCATTCCGCAGCAGCATGAGGGGGGCAATGCCCATCTCGCTAAACGGGCGTGTGTGCAGTCGTTTCCCACGGCTGTCCGCCAAGGACTCCTCTTTGTCTATGCCGGAACCCCAGAGTATGCAGACCATGTTCCCGTTCCCGTCGTAGAGCCATTGGGAGAGACATTGGACGGATGGGTCTGTTTAAACACCTTCCGCGACTTGCCCTACGACGCGCTAACCCTGTTGGAAAACGTGCTGGATGCTAGCCATGTACCCTTTACCCATCACCAATCTGTGGGCGATCGCGCCAATGCCAGTCCTGCCGATTTGGAAGTATTGGAATCCGGCAAACAAGGCTTTACGGGAACCTGGGCTGAAGGGCCACGACGGGGGACCCTAGGGCGGCAAGATACCACTTTTATCGCACCGTCGCTGATGTTCCACGACCTCACCTCCAAACAGTTTGGACGGACGATGACGGTTGTGTACGCCACTCCGATTCGCAAAGGGGAGTGCCGAGTCTTTGCCCGATTCCCGTTCCAGTTCTCCTCAAAAATTCCTGCCTTTTTCATCAAGCTCACGCCTCGCTGGCTTTCCCATATCGGCCAGAATGCGGTGTTGGAAGACGATCAAATCTTTCTCCATCTGCAAGAACGCTATCTAGCGAAAAACGGGGGAGGGACTCGTTTTGCCCAGGCGTTTTATCTCCCGACCAAGGCCGATCAGTTTGTGGTTGAGTATCGCCAGTGGGTCAATCAGTTTCAGGCCGATCCCTTTCCGGGTGAAGACTTTCCTCCGGCTCAAGATGCAGATACACTGCTGGATCGCTATCTCTCCCACACGCGCCACTGTGGGAGCTGTCGCAAAGCATTGGCTCGTATTCAGCGTATCAAACAAGGGGCTATTTGGGTGGCGGCGATCGCCTGGTCTAGCGTTCCCTTTCTGTTGGCCTTTCCTGGCTTAGCCGTTAGTGGACTGTATTTGAGTGTGGCGATCGCTGCGCTGGTCTCTGCGGGCACGGCTTTTGGGCTGCATCGCTTGGAACAGAAGTTTTACGAGGGTCGCCGGATTCCGCCGCGCAACTTGCCCGATCGCTCAGCCAAACAACCGCGCAAAGCTTAGTTTGTGTAGGGTGAATGAGTATCACAAAACCCACCTTAATCAAGGATTTTATCTTCCAGAATGTGCACGGGTGGATTGCGCAGACAAAACTCAGCATCGGTCGAGACTTCCAGGCAAAATCGCCCAATTGCGTAAGTCCTGTGGGTTTAGATCCTGAGCTTTAAATGATTCCAAGCCAATTCAGGAGTGCAGGGTTGATGTAGTGGATCTAGTATTGAGCTAGCGATCGAGCAATGTCCACTCTATAGTCTTCTCACTCATGACTGTATCTTTCGCACCGTCCGAAAATAGATGGAATTGAAGGGGCGATCGCCCCTTCATGAAGAAACTCAAAAATAAAAGTACATCCACAAAAACAGGCGGTACACTCATTGGGTGCACGTTTTTCATGGTGGTTTAAGTGAGGTTGCTCTATGGATCCGTCAATGGACTTACCTGATTTTCTAGCGGCTTTGTTGCATGATTAGAAAAACGGTCAGGTTCGCCTTGAGAGTGTCCTGGTA
>JACYMB010000140.1 GCA_015272205.1 Synechococcales cyanobacterium T60_A2020_003
TTAGGACATGGACATTTTGGTGGGGCGGCTTCGCCGCCCCACCAAAATGTCCTAATCGAGATGGCTAGCGCTATATTACGAAAAATATAAAGAAAAGCTGGAGAATCTGCATGGAGTTCTCACTTCGGCGGCTAGCGGTTCTCTTGTTCATAACACCTCAGAGTAAGACTGGGATCGGCTGCTTGACGATCATGAAAACTTGGCACAGAACCTGATCAATGACCTGAATGGCTTTAGCCCAGACGTACAGGACATTTTTGATTTTCGTCGTCAGGTGTCTCGGTTGCAAAGTTCTAAGTTGCTACACCCTATTTTTAAGCGGTTTGATGGGATTCAGTTTTTGAATCCTGAAGTTACCGATAGCCACTTCAATGGGGCAAATTTTTGAGCGTCTGATTTATCGGTTCAATACGGACAACAATGAATTTGCTGAAGAACACTTTACTCCAAGAGAAGTGATTCGGCTGATGGTGCGGTTGCTGCTAGAGGATGAAGATGCTCTGACCAACCCAAACGCGATTATCACGATTATTGCTCGACAAGTTTCTGTATTGATAACTGGAATTGAGCTGTCACGGCTCAATTCTTCTGGCTTAAAGCCTTTCCAGGGTTACTTAAACACCTTACTCAGGCTAACTGTCAAGAATCGGAGCGGCGGGATTTGAACCCACGACCCCCACTACCCCAAAGTGGTGCGCTACCAAGCTGCGCTACGCCCCGTTAATTCACGTGCTCCACAAGCATAGCACAGGCGTAGACAAGTATAGACAACCATTTCCCAAGACAATTAAAAATGCGGCAACTCTAAAAAATACTAATCATCTGGAGCGCTTTGAGGAGATAAGGCACAACCTCAGCAGGCCACTGCCCTTCAACGCCGCGATCGCCCAATACAATGAACCGTAGCTCGTAGGACTGTGGATATCCTTCAACCTCAACCCAAACGCGATCGCTCTCCGCTTCGCAACTGATCCGCTCTTCATCCATGAGTTCTTGCTGCATGTGCTGCATCGTGTCTGCTAGCTGAAAAGCAAGGCGTGAAACATCCTGAAACTCCTCTGCGGTTAGCTCAATGGCCCAATGGTCAGACCCCAAAAGCGCACAGTAGGGGTGGCGACTGGGATCCCAGCCAATGCGCCATCCTGAGCCGGAACGCATCTGTCTATCTGAAGAGAACGCCATCCCTATGAATCAAAAGCGGAGTAGATCGGCATCTCCAGGCTGAGGGAGACTAGGGAGATTGTTTGAATTAGAAGAGGATGCTGTTTCAGAAGAGGGGGAACTCGTCATGTCCTCAGAGGGTTCCCCAGCTTCGGTAGCTGTGGTCTCAGTGTCGTAATTGGGGTTATAGACGCGCACTAAGGTGAGAACGAGGTCATCTCGCTGTTGACGAGTGAGGGCGGCGATCGCCGCACGGTCTCCTGCCAGCGGATTTGTTTGTAAATCATCAGCACCAGGATAGGCATCCTGAAACATGAGCTCGTTTGCACCTAGGTAATCCGCGAGGGTTAGTTTCCAATCCAACCGATAAAACGGTGGACGCCCCTTCACGAGAAGGTGATAGACAATGAGGCGACGAACCAACGTATTTTCTGTAGCGGGTTCGCCCGTATCCCGACTAATGTACTGGTTTTCGAGAGGCAAACCCGGTAGCTGGGCATAAATCTGTTGTGCAGTCGCATCGTCGATCGGGACGCGCGGAATCAAAACGGGCGGAAGCTGAGCGGTTGCTGGAAATTGCTGCGGAAGGGCGATCGCCCCACCTACAACAGCGCACATCGCTAACAGAAATAACACCACGTACCGTGTAACCCGATTCCACATAGTAGGCATCTTCGAAAAGACAAACATGACTGCACCGTAATTTCAAACCGATGACCTAGGACGTAATATTCCGATCCCTTACCTACTCGTCGCCAATAATTTCGGGCTGAGTCAGTTCATCGGACATCTCGATAATGGCACGAATCACAGGCTTCATCTTGGGATCATCAATACTGTCGAAATCCTCATAACGGCGACGTTGCGCGCGATTTGCCACCTGCACCGTGATGCGATAGCGGTTGGAGGCAGCATTCACCAAATCTTCAGCCCGACGCGCTAACTGAGTCGGATCAACAGCGGAGCGTTTCGTAATGCGCATAGCTTGCTCTGTAGTTACCAATGGAAGGTTATCCTCCCTAGTGTATCAAGACTTTACAGTGGGGGTGGCTCAATATCCGGGAAGTCTGAAACAGCGTGAACCGAGGGACGACGTTTAGGGGCAGTATTGAAGCAAGGAGCTTGAAACACCATCAGACTGACGGGGAGTGCGGCGTGGGAATCATGAAAACCGAACCGCAGCCGAATAAAAATCAGGGGTTTACAAATATCCATATAAGTTTAAATTGGTAGGATACGCAAAGCGCGTGCCCAGTGGTGGTGGAGTCATTCACAACAGTTATGCAAACTTTGATTCATCCTAATTATGGGCGATCGCCCGCTGTAGCACGTTTAGAACCCTTACGGATTGTCGCGATCGGAGACAGCCTTGTATACGGGTTCGGTGATCCAGAGGGCGGCGGATGGGTAGAACGCCTGCGTCGTCACTGGATGGATCCGCAAAGTGCCGGACACATTCTCTACAACCTTGGTGTGCGAGGCGATGGAGTGAATCAAGTCTCGCAGCGGCTAGAACAAGAGTTTCGCTACCGGGGAGAGTTGCGCCATCGTGTCCCCGATGCCCTGATTTTATCGTTCGGAATTAACGACTCTGCCCGTGTTGGCAAACCGACAGGGCGGCATCTGGTACCGATGGATGAATTTAAGCAGAGTTTGGATGCCTTGCTAGACCATGCGCAAGCCCTATGTCCTGTCCTCTTTGTGGGAATGCCGCCCGTTGATGAGCATCGCATGCCATTTGCAGAGGTTTTGTATTATTCCCATGCTGATCAGCGTCAATATAAGCACGTTACGAAAGACGCTTGTAACCTTCGGGGTATTCCCTATCTTGATATTTACGACCAGTGGATAGCGCAGGGTGAGTGCTGGTGGCGATCGCGCCTTTCCGCCGATGGCATTCATCCAAACGTCGCAGGCTATACGTCCCTGTTGGAAGCGTTTATGGGTTGGGACGCTGCCGCCCCTTGGCTGCAAATGCCCGTTCAGATGGTTGCGAGTTGATGAGCGATCTGGCCTAGTGTTTAGGGCTTACACTCTTCATCTTTAGCATTCCGCGTTGCACCTAGAAGCGTTTGAATTACTACGCAGCGTTTCTGTCCAGTGACGTTGGGCTGGGCGTCAGGAGAGGGGGCGGTGACAGATACGTAAATGGGCAGATCGTAGTCATTGTCTTGCAGAAAATCTGCATCGATATTGCCTTGTCCAGTAAATCGAATTTCGTCTACAGAGGTGTTGTCCGCGTCTACGGCGTTTAGCTGGATCAGTCCTGGCTTGCTGTCAGCACCTCCCAGGGTTTCAACAGACCGAGCATCAGGATCGATACTGAGTCTCCCAAAGCGGACAACGGGAGGATCGGCATCGTTTGGATTGATCTCAATCGTGTGGGGACGCCGACTTTTGGCAGCGTCTGATTGAGTGACCCGAAACGATTCCAAGAAAACGTTGGCGCTATCGGAGGCGCGTCTGCTGTTGAGGTAGGTTGACCAGCTTGGCCCAGCGATCGCCGCCAAAATGCCAATGATCACTAAAGTTGCTAATAACTCCATCAGCGAGAACCCCGCCGTGGAATTGGCTTTTGATGCTTTAAGGAGTAAGACTCTAAGCAACGGTTTCATGAATGCTTTCCCCTTCCTAAATCTGGGTACGAATCGTGACGGCGAGCACGTATGAATGCTGAGGGATTAGTTTGCATTGCCCGGTGCTTTATCGACGCCGCTACGGGTAAAGACACGAGTTTCTAATCCTGTGATAAACGCATCTTCATTAAAGATACCTGGCTTACCATACGCGTTACCACGTAGATGCACCAATACATCTACACTTTGCTCTCCCTCGTTGATATTGAGGGATCCATCTGCGTTCACAGGCTCCAACACACAAGCATAGAAGCTCCGAAATGGAGCAGTAGATGGAGTGATGTTGTAATCATCAGAGGGACAAGGATTATTCGCTTCGCGAAATTTCTCGTTTCCCTCTAGTTCGGTGTCTACGAAATCTACGAGCACAGCCGAGGTGTCTTGGGGGGGAGGCGCAGATCGAGGCCCTTCTAAATCGTTGGGCCAAATTCTAAATAGAGGGGTGCCATCAGCGTCTAGGGCAGGCGGAATATAGCCTGGAACTGGAGCCGCGTTGTTGTTGAACGGGGATAGCTCATAGC
>JACYMB010000141.1 GCA_015272205.1 Synechococcales cyanobacterium T60_A2020_003
TACCAGGACACTCTCAAGGCGAACCTGACCGTTTTTCTAATCATGCAACAAAGCCTTTGCCCTCCTTAGAAGACTCAATCACAATTTGATCACGACCCTTACCCGTCTTGGCTACATCATTGCCGCGACCACCGATGATCACATCGTTGCCATCACCACCATCGATCTTGTCATTATCGTTCCCGCCATTCAGAGTATCGTTCCCCGCTTCGCCGTAGAGTGTATCATCACCATTTTTGCCGAGAATTGCGTCATCAGAATTCAAGCCAATGAGGGTATCGTCATCGTCTCCACCTTTCAGTTTGAGTCCACCTTTGGATAGAAATAGAAGGTGTCCACCTTCCACTAAATCGTCATCACTAATGCGGGAGTCGGAGTTAACGTCTGTTTAATCCGCAATACCGTGAGCCTGGACATCAAACAGGAAGAGAGAACCAGGCTTTTGGCCAAATAGCGTTGATACGTAATTTGTGAAAAAGACGAGGTGTGAAACGTGTACCCTGCTGGAGCGCACGTTTCACAATCCAAATAGGATTGCTAAGTAGATAGTCGTAAATAAACAAAGCTCTTCGTAGGATGGGTTAGCGATAGCGTAACCCATGCTGTCAAAGGATTTGATGCGCTACGGCTACGTTTAACACATCCTACGTTTAATTAGGGTCACCTACTTATATGTGTCGTTATTTATGTCTGAAGGTCTAATGTTGGCTGCTGATTTCTTGCCTAGATATGGTGGAGATTAAACGTTTTAGGTGCGACTCCGTGATGGTTCGGTGATTAATCCCAGGCTTTCCATGCCTGAACAACCCTAAAGATATAAACGCTAGACTTTGGTCGGTATTCCGGGCTGAGCATGCGGGTGTGGGGTCGTGGCTAGCGTAGAAGAGTGAAAAATCAGGAAGCATGCCTTGAGAACGGACCTTCCCAACCTTCTGAATTTGTGGCAGAGATTATTTTCAGACGCTGAGCTGTTAGACTAAATCGTATATCGATGAAATGATTAGTTTGTCAACACGAATTTTACATATCGGGAACCTCAAAACATTAACTTAGGCAACGTCGCTGATGTCTAAAATCCTTATTAATTTTGAGGAAAAAATGAATGAAAGCTTTATTACTCTATCCTCTTTTTCCCAAAACTTTCTGGTCCTATGACCGTTTTATGGAAATGGCTGACCTGAAGGCATTTATTCCACCTTTGGGAATCATTACAGTGGCCGCACTCTTGCCCAAGGAATGGGAAGTTCGGTTCTATGACCGCAACGTTACGCTTGAAACAGAGGCAGATTGGGAGTGGTGTGACATCATTATTCTGTCTGCCATGATTGTTCAACGAGAAGACTTTCACCATCTCATTCATAAAGCCATACACCATGGAAAAAAAGTGGCTGTTGGAGGTCCATACCCGACATCACTTCCTGAACACGCTCTGGATTCAGGTGCTCACTATTTGATCTTGGATGAAGGAGAAATCACAGTACCCCAATTTCTCGAAGCGATCGCGGAGGGACAGGAACAGGGTATTTTTCGAGCTACAGAAAAGCCAGATGTCACGCTTAGCCCTCTGCCTCGCTTTGACTTGCTGCAGCGAGATGATTACTTGATGATGGCTATCCAATTTTCCCGAGGTTGTCCCTTTAACTGCGAATTTTGCGACATTATTAATCTTTATGGTCGCAAACCCCGTACCAAGGACATAGACCAGACGCTGGCAGAATTACAGGCGCTTTATGAGTTGGGGTGGCGAGGTTCCATCTTTATCGTGGATGACAACTTCATTGGTAATCAGCGGAATGTAAAGCGATTATTGCGATCGCTGATCCCCTGGATGCAAGAGCGCCATTACCCCTTTACTTTTGTAACAGAAGCCTCGGTCAACCTTGCTGAAGATCTAGAACTACTAGATTTAATGGTTCAAGCCGGGTTTTATGGGGTATTTCTGGGGATTGAGACTCCAGATCAGGACAGCCTCCAGGTGACAGGCAAGCATCAGAATACTCGCAATCCACTGGCCGAAGCTTGCCAGAAAATTAACCAGGCCGGATTGATGATTTATGCAGGCTTTATCATTGGTTTTGATGGTGAGCGAGCGGGGGCTGGACAGCGAATTCAATCCTTTGTAGAAGAAACCTCTATCCCTCAACCCATGTTGGGCATTTTACAGGCTCCTCCCAACACAGCCCTATGGAGTCGCCTGCAAAACGAGCAACGACTCATCCACCACTATGAAAATGATGCTTCCATCGAATTTGGCGACCAGAACACTCTTATGAATTTCGTTCCGACTCGCCCGTTGAATGAAATTGCCTACGAGTATGTTGCGGCCCTTTGGACGATGTATGAACCTTCAGCTTACCTCAAACGTTGTCTCAAGCATTGTCTCAACATCACACCCAATCCCTATATACAACAGCAGATATATTTCCCCGTAGGAAAAGCAGTTCAGCTTATCAGCCGATTAATCTGGAAGCAAGGGATCCGAATGAAAACCATTCGAAACCAGTTTTGGCAGCAACTGTGGCTGATCTTGAGAACGAAGCCGCAGTTCCTCGGACTCTATCTTGGGTTGTGCGCGGCGGGAGAGCATTTCTGGGAGTATCGACTGTTAACACGAGAGAGAATTACGCAGCAACTTGGTTATGATCCGTTGGTTACCCTCCAGCCAACTAATCAGTGAATATTAGGGTGCAGGATCGAATTGGTCTGCTCCGTATGTTTAAGCATACTTTTCAGCACTTGATCAACGCTTTTTGAACTTCGGTTGTGTTGCGATCGCTCGCTCGTTCATCCATACCCATGGGCGTCCAGTGGTGAACTACATTCATGATCATTGGCAACCGGGCGATCGCCTCTATGTGTTCCGTGAAGCCAAGCGTCAGTTCGCGTTCTATGGGCCAAAGGCAGGCTTTAAGCCGGAGGACTATATTCTGGGTAATCAGGATTTGCTAGAAGTGGATGAATGGTCGGGCGAGGCTTTGAAGAAATATCGGCGCGACGTTGAAGCGTTGTCCGGGCAGTCGCAACTTTGGTTTTTACTGGCGCGTAAGCCTGAGGCTGATCAAGGCGCGCTTTTAGCTGATCTCAGTCACGTTGGAACCCAATTAGACACCTACACGAAACCGGGTGCGCTGGGATGCCTATACGATATGCGTCGCGATGCTGGGGGGAATGAGTAAAGTTTAAGATTGCCAGAGCATACACCAGAAACATGGAGGATGCAGGCTATTCTGAAGGTGTTTGCTTAAGCGGGTCGGTGCCCTATGGCTGATTCAAATACAACTCATCAAGACAACCTGGCGATCGCCACTCCTGAAGTGCTCCTCCAAGCCTATGCTCAGGGGAAGCGAAGTTTTTCGGGTATTAGTTTAAGCGGTGCAGCGCTAAGTGGCGTGGACTTAAAAGGTGCAGATCTGAGCTACGCAGATTTCAGTGATGCTGACCTCAGCCACGCCAGTTTGCGCG
Source organism: Synechococcales cyanobacterium T60_A2020_003 (assembly GCA_015272205.1). Lineage (NCBI taxonomy): Bacteria > Bacillati > Cyanobacteriota > Cyanophyceae > Synechococcales > Synechococcales cyanobacterium T60_A2020_003. The sequence goes on from JACYMB010000141.1 coordinate 3,463, forward strand.
GTGTCGATTTTAGCTATGCTATTCTGCGCGGAGCGAATTTGTTGAAGGCTGATTTGCGCGGTGCAATGCTGATTGGCACTGATCTCCAAGACGCTATTGTGACGGACGCAAATTTTCACGATGCCGATTTTGATCCAGCAGAAACGCGATTTCCCCACGGATTTGACCCCATTAAGGCGGAAATGAAGAGCGATCGCCAGTCGGGCTAGGAGGATCTACAAGTGCTAACGGGACTTCACGATGCGGCTCGGATCACGATTTAGTTCACGCTAGGATAGATAAGACTATTCAGAGACCTGTGAGGACGGATCTATGTTTTTAGACGAACTATCTCCCCTTTTTCAAGAATTTACGCGCCAGCCTGTTGCCTTTTTAGGGGGCTTAGCCTCTGGGTTTTTGCGTCTGAATTTAGCTGAAGATCCGGTCAAGAGTTGGCTCGACCGGCAAGCGGGCGTATCTACTACAGCACCGTCTAGCAACAACGGTAAAAGTAGTGGCCCCCAGTCAATCACGATTGATTAAAGCGACTCTCAACATTGAGTACTTTGGTGTGGTGGGCTGATTGCGTACAGCTAAACTCTGGGCACAATCGTTCACCACTATGCGTTTCTAACTCAAACCTAAAACCTCAAAACTCAAAATTGGGATTACTGCACCGCCGCTTCCAGCATTTGCAAGCGACCTGTTGACGCATCAATTTCCACCTCTGCACCGATGGGTAAGGTAAGCACAGGCTCAAGATGGCCGATCATGGCTCCTGACCATGCCGGAATCCCTAATGGTTCAATATGATCTCGAAGCACGTCCATCAGCGTTAGCGATCCGTAGTCCGGATCGGGGCCACAATCGCTACACTGCCCAAAGATAAATCCCGCTAGCTGATCGAACCATCCCGCGAGTTTTAGCTGGGTGATCATCCGATCGATGCGATAAATATATTCCCCAACGTCTTCAAGAAATAGGATTGCGCCTTCCAAATTCGGTACGTAGGGCGATCCGGTAATGCCCGACAGCACGGACAGGTTTCCTCCTACCAAGCGACCCCGCGCCACTCCCGGTGTAATGGTCTGAATGCGGCCTTCCACTTGCATCAGGCGATCGCTGTCGGTATCTGTACGCCCGCTCTGGAAGCTGAGCATGTCACCGTCAAACAAGACCCGGCGGAAGTAATTCGTCTCTTCAGTTCGCCATGAGGCAAGACCATTGGGGCCATGAAAGGTGACAATATGACTTTGAGCGTTAATGCCCCAAATGAGAGACGAGATGTCGCTAAACCCGATGATAATTTTGGGGTTTTGGGCAATTAACTCGTAATCCAAATAGGGCAACAGACGGCTACAGCCCCATCCGCCCTGAATCGGAATGAGGGCTTTAATGGTGGGATCGGCAAAAAATGCGTTGATGTCGGCGGCGCGATCGCGATCGTGGCCACCTAGATAGCCATAGCGGTCATAGATGTGTTCGCCCAGTTTGGGAACCAGTCCTAAGCCTTGCATCGCCTCGATGACAATGTTGACATCGTCCGTTTCAAACGCGGCTCGTGCAGGACTAATCAGACCCACGGCATCTCCGGGCTGAAGTCGCGGCGGCTTGCGAATACTGCTAGAACTGGCTTGGGCGGAGGTGGTGATCAGAGGGGCGATCGCGGCTCCGGTGGCAACAGCGGCAGAGGTGGCAAGGAACTGGCGACGGTTAGACATAGAACTGCAACACCGAAAAAGCAAAACTAGAATAGAGCGATCGCCCTGATTCCATAAGCGATCGTTGAAAAACGCAACACTTGTCCGGGCACAGTCCAAGTTCCGTGAAGGTGGATGAAGACGATAGGCTCACGCTAAGCTGACGATAGGACGATTCTTTCCCCGCTCTCTTCATGCCGCCCATCCAGGACTACTACGACATCCTGAACGTACCGAGAACAGCTACGCTCGCCGAAATTAAGCAAGCCTTCCGCCGCTTAGCCCGTCAGTATCACCCGGATCTCAGCCCCGACAATCCAAACGCAGAAGCCATTTTTAAGAAAATCTGCGAAGCCTACGAAATCATTCAAGATCACGCCTGCAAGGGACGCCCCCGATCCTCGGATCAGTCTCCAGAGGACACCGCCAGTCAAATTGATGCCTACGTGGCCGGGGTTCAGTACATGCTGGATCAAAACTACTTGGCAGCCCTCAACTGCTTCTCCGAGGCGATCGCCCAGGCTCCCAACTTCGCGCCTGCCTACCTGAAACGGTGCCAGGTTTATCTGTATCTCGCCAACTATCGTGCTGTCCTGCGCGACTGTCAACAACTCCTGATCCTGCAACCGGATTCTGCTGAGGGCTATTACTATCGAGGTCGCGCCCGCTACCGTTTGGGCTATATTCAGTCCGCCATCGATGCCTATGACCGAGCGATCGCCCTTGATCCACTCTATGCCACCGCCTATTACCATCGTGGCGTGGCGTATGTGGATCTCAAAAATCAGTCCCAAGCCATTGACGATCTCCAGATCGCGGCCAAACAATTCCAAACCCTTGGAGACAGGAGCGGTTATCAACTCGCTCAGAAGACGCTGCACAGTATTCGCAACCGAGGGCTATACAAATGGCGATCGCTAGTTACGGGTCTGGTTCCAGCCCTTGTCCTTGTCCTCAGAGCGATTCCCTGGATTCTAATGAACCCCGAAACCCAGCTTCTAACAACCTTTCAACACCTACAGCGCTACCAAATTGCTGCCGGAACAGGGATTGGACTGGCGATCGCCGCTGTCAGTCTATTTACGCTCGGTGTCACGATGGGCTGGCAGTCTGTGGTACCGATGGCGTGGCCGGAAATGGCCTTCATTGGCTGCATCGTTGCAATCAGTCTAGTCTTGGTGAGTGCGATCGCCCGGTGGGCCTTTGATCGGCGCACAAGCAGCTTGTCGGGGGACTGTTTTGTCGTCGGTGTGGCACTGTTACCCCTCGGTATCCTGCCCCTGATTGGAGCCGTGCTGTTGGGAACCGGAACGTTTAGCGTAATGGCGATCGCCCTTGTCGCCTTTTGGTATGCCGGATTACTTCTGTATCTAGGATTTACCAAGGTGCAGGACATCCCGTCTGGGTATGCGGCAATGTTGGTGCCGTTAGTTCTCTTGCTAAGTAGCAGGATTGTACGGTTAATCTGGTTATTTTCCGGGGCGTAAACTTCACTCCACTACGCTAATCGTGCCGCGCATTCCCGCCTCTGCGTGTCCTGGAATAGAACAATGCAGTTCGTATTCCCCAGCCTTTTGCGGCACAAAATACCATTCGGCGGTCGTACTAGGACGCAACTCTAAATCACGGATTGCACCTTTAATCTCGACGTTTCCGGCTTCGACTTTTTGCGTCCAAATGGTGTCAGCAAAGTTTTTAGCCGTAAAGTAATGCTTCTCCGGACTAGGATTGTCGAGTTTAAGCACATAGCGCTGGCCAACCTGAAACTGGAGGTGATCCGGCACAAATTTTAACTCGCCTGATGGTGTGCCCAAATGGACAGAGACAGATTGGGGAGCACGAGTCGCGGCGATCGCCCCATCCCATCCCCAGACCAAACTGAGGCCAACTATTAATACCAGAACGACGACTCTGCTGAAAACTCGAATCCAAGCCTGGAGAGTTGGAAATCTAGCTGAAATAGTCATAAGGATTGTCCTCCTTGTGGCGATGGGCTCATCCAATGATTGTTCCACTAAAAAAGCAGTCCTGCGGGGTGCAGAACTGCTGGGAGTTCAAAGCGAGGATTAACCCTAGCGAACTGCTGTAGGACTAGCAATCGGCTTCATCAAGTACAGACGAAGCAGGTTCCAGCCAATCGATGCAATATGAGGCAGCTTCTGGATGAATTGAACTGCTTTCGGTGCATTCGATTCAGAGATTTGGGTGATTTTCATGTTGCTAGCTGCACAGTCATCCAATGTTTTGAAGAATTCTGGGTGATCCACGTTCAGAATCACGGGGAAAACGCGAGCAGCCGTATCATTGGTTTTTCGAATCACCTCAATATCGTAATCACGCGCATTTAGCCCAATTGCCTCATAAAAGCCAGACCGCTGCAAGTCATTGAGATACATGGTTGCAAAGACCGACAGCAGGAAGAACCGACACCAGAGGCGTGCTTTCCAGTCGTTCAAAATTTCAGGCTGCGATCGCATCACGGCATCAAAGAAATCACCATGACGGTTTTCATCCTGGCACCAGTTCTCGAAGAAGCGGAAGATAGGGTAGAGGCGATCCTCTGGGTGCGCCTCCAGATGGCGATAAATGGTGATATAGCGCCAGTAGCCAATCTTCTCCGAGAGATAGGTGGCGTAGAAAATAAACTTGGGTTTGAAGAAAGTGTATTTGCGGTGCTGAGTCAAAAAGCCCAGATCCAGCGTGAGGTTAAAGTCCGACAGCGCTTTATTCAAGAAGCCCGCATGACGAGCTTCATCGCGGGACATCAGCAGGAAGCCCTCCGCCAGCACCGGACTGCGATCCTTCAGCTTGCGGGAAAGTTCCTTATAGAGCAAAAAGCCCGAAAACTCTGCAGTGCAGGAGCGCTCTAGGAATTCAACGAACAGACGACGAGTTTCGCCGTCGATGTGATCCCAAGACTGCTGAAACTCTTCATCACGCACAAAGTGATGGCGGTTATAGTCAGCCCGGAACTCTTCCAAAATCGCGTTTAACTCGTCCTCATTAACGGAGATATCCATTGCCGCCATTTCTTCAAAGTCGGTTGTGTAAAACCGTGGCGTGAGAATGGTTTCCTTAGCAGGGGACTTTACCCCAGGACGCATTTCTTGAAATTCAGGTTTTTTGAGGGAATCTACCATGGTTCCTTTAAACAACGCATGTTGTGAATTCACTGCCCAGATGTCTCAGGAGTAGGCTGAAGCTTTGCAGCAAGCTTACCCTGAAAACCTCTGTCAGGGTCTATGGGCTGAATAACGTTGGCTAAATAGACCAGAATGCAGCAGCTCTTATTGGATCTCAGTCTACCAAGCTATCGGGGGGTGCGATCGCCCAAAAATGTTAAGACTTGCAACACTTGGATGGAATAATTCGCAATTATTTACAGTTGTCTGCAAGACGGGTTCTATTTGGGTCAACGGCTTTAAGGTTTGAGAGATTGCCTTATCCCCATGTTTCGGCTTCTTGATTCCCACGATCGAGACAGTCTTGGCCTGACCAAAAGAATTCAATCCGATAGGACGCAATGCGGATTAAATCCCCATCCCGTAGCCGCATCCGCTGCATAGGGTCGAGTCGGCGTCGATTGACCCAGCTTCCATTCGCGCTGTTGAGATCGGTAATGTAGAATCCGTCGGTGGCCGTGAAGCCAACCGCTGCATGAAATCGGGAAATGGACATATGCCGAATGGAGATATCGCACGTGGAATTGCGCCCGATCAGCCAGTTTGAAGCGGTTTCTGTAATTAAACCACCGCGTGAGTGCGACAAATTTGTGATCAAAAAGGCTGTCCGCTCAGTGGTGACAGCCTGAATATAAAATTCTGCCGCCTGACAACGGTGCTGAGCATTGAGTGCTGGATACAGCAATGTTCTGACTTGGTCGAGATCTTGATCTAAATCCGCCAACAGTTGAACGGACAGAACCGGATTCTGCTTCAGGAATTGGTCAGGCAGGGACTCTGAGGAGCTTGGAAGGGATTGGTTCAGCATGATAGCAACAAGTTGGATGTCTCAAACAAACGGGGCCAATGTTCGGAGTTTGGAGACACGAAGCCCTGAAAGGCAAAGATAGCGATCGCCCGTTCCCAATCGATACCACTGCAAGTAGTCGAATAGCGGGCGAGCTGTTAAGTACTGGTCGTCGTAATTGAGCGATCGCCTAGCCAAGAGGCACGTAAGAACATACTTAACATCACCACTGAGCCAGCGGCTAGAAGGGCGAAGCACTGATGTACTGTGACCCCTCACCACAGCGAAGCACCCTGCAAACGTTCTCATATTGCCAGCGCTGCTCCCCGCATTAAACGTCAGAGCGTTCGGTGAGATCAATGAGATGACCTATCAGGTTCATCAAAACTTAATGGGACTTCTCAAAATCGGCGGTATTGGCGCAGCTTCTTTAAAGTCTCCTTAATCAAAATTTCCCTGGGATAATGGGTTTGGGGATGCATCGATGCGAGTCTCGCCCATGACATGATCTGCAATCGCAAATCGCAATTGAAATCAGCATCTATGGCCGTAGAGGAGATAGTTAGGACAAAGGGGATGTGGGGGCTGTTACCCGACGCAGGGGTGAAACCCCTGTCTTCCGTCCTAACCAACCCTTTGGTTGCTATACGCCCACAGCAATCCCAAAGAAATACAGCCGGGGATTTTGAACGACACAACCCATAACCTGTATACAATCAGCCAAGCACACCGGGATCTTTTTACGAAGCGATTCAGTCCTGTGGGTCTTCGCCATCATTTTTCGAATTCCGATGGATTGATGATGGGATACGCCAGCGTTTAGGGGATACTTAGAAGAGGTTAAGATCCAGAACACTCATGAAATCGTATCTAGCGGCAGCCGTCCAAATGAATAGCCTGCCGGATTTGGAGAAAAATCTAGCCCAGGCAGAAGACTTAATTGAACTGGCCGTTCGGCAGGGAGCAGAGTTGGTTGGGCTTCCTGAGAATTTCTCGTTTCTCGGAAATGAAGCGGCGAAGTTGGCAAATGCAGAGCAGATTGCCGACCAAAGTGAAAAATTTTTGAAGACAATGGCTCAGCGTTATCAGATTACGCTGCTGGGTGGGGGATTTCCAGTTCCAACGGAACAGGGCAAAGTGAACAATGTTGCCCTCTTAGTGGGGCCAGACGGACAGGAACTCTCCCGATATGCGAAAGTGCACCTGTTTGATGTCAACTTACCGGATGGCAATACCTATCAAGAGTCCCAAACGGTTCTAGCGGGTGTACAATTGCCGTCTATGTATCCCTCCAAGGAACTGGGGAATATAGGACTTTCGGTTTGCTACGATGTGCGTTTTCCGGAACTCTACCGTCACCTGTCTCAGATGGGAGCGGAGGTGCTATTTATTCCAGCCGCATTTACGGCCTATACCGGAAAAGATCATTGGCAGGTTTTACTGCAAGCCAGAGCCATTGAAAATACTGCTTACGTCATTGCGCCGGCCCAAACCGGGAAACACAATTCCCTCCGTCAGTCTCACGGCCATGCTGTGATTGTTGATCCTTGGGGGGTGGTTCTAGCCGATGCGGGCGATAAGCCTGGAGTGGCGATCGCTTCCATCGATCCATCTCGATTAGATCAAGTACGTCGTCAGATGCCGAGCTTGAAGCACCGCGTATTTCTATAATGTCTAAGCAAGTGTCTAAACGTGGAACTCTGAAAGTGCCAAAATAAACTGAACCGCCATCATAAATCCAGCACAATATCATGAGTCCTCAAACCCCATAACTGTCGCTAGTCCAGACCCTCAGAAACCTGTAGAGTATACAGGATGGAGACTGGTCGATAGGGTCAGTCTTATGTGCTTGGATGTCCTACGCAAATACTGAAGCCATGCTTTCAATTTTTCATGTTGTTCCCCTGCTTGCCGCTGCATCAGAGGCGGAGGTAGAGGCGTCTGGTTTTGTGTTAGCAGGAACGCTCTTGAGTCTGATTGCAGTCTACATTGCAGCCAAACTTGGAGGCGAACTGTGCGCTCGGATCAATCTTCCTCCAGTTTTGGGGGAACTAGTCGGGGGAGTGGTGGTTGGCGTCTCCGCTTTAAATGTTCTCGTTTTTCCCGGTGAATTTGGCGATGCGTCAACGTCGTTAATTATCAACTTCCTGGAAACGGCGGCAGGCTTGCCTCCCGAAGCCGCTACCTCGGTCTTCGAAGCCCAAAGCGAAGTGATTGAGATTTTGTCCGAGTTAGGAGTGATCATCCTCCTGTTCGAAATTGGGCTGGAATCGGATCTGAAAGAACTGATTCGAGTGGGGCCGCAGGCAGCCATTGTGGCAGTCATTGGTGTCGTGGTTCCCTTCGCCTTGGGTACGGCAGGATTGCTCACCATTTTCCATGTTGATACGGTTCCCGCTATCTTTGCGGGAGCCGCTTTAACCGCCACCAGTATTGGCATTACCGCAAAAGTACTCGCAGAACTTCAGCAGCTTAGCTCCAAAGAAGGGCAGATTATTATCGGTGCTGCTGTCTTAGATGACATTTTGGGCATCATCGTGCTTGCTGTTGTTGCCAGCCTTGCCAAAACCGGCGAAGTCCAGGTTGGCAACATTATTTACTTGATTGTGGCGGCGGCGGTTTTCCTGATCGGCTCGATTTTTATCGGCAGATTGCTGAGTACCTACTTTGTCAGCATGGTTGAGAAAATGCGGACGCGCGGTCAGCTCATTTTGTCATCGCTGGTTGTCGTGTTCTTTCTCTCGTTCATTGGGGCAGCGATTCAGCTTGAGGCAATTTTGGGTGCGTTTGCGGCGGGTCTAATTTTGGCCGAAACCAGCAAACGTGAGGAACTTGAAGAGCAGGTGATTCCGATCGCTGATATGTTTGTGCCCATTTTCTTTGTCGTGGTTGGGGCACGCACAGACGTGAGTGTGCTGAATCCCTTTGTGCCCGAAAACCGAGAAGGCTTAATTATCGCAACATTCCTCGTCATCATCGCGATTTTGGGTAAAGTCGTCACTAGCGTCGGTGTGTTTGGTCAACCCGGCATTAATCGGCTTGCAATCGGTGTGGGAATGATTCCTAGAGGTGAAGTAGGACTTGTGTTTGCAGGCGTTGGTTCAGCTAGTGGTGTTCTTTCAGAGTCGCTGGATGCCGCCATTATTGTCATGGTGATTCTCACCACTTTCTTAGCCCCTCCGTTACTGCGGGTTGTTTTTCGAGAGGCTGCAGAAGTGCCTGCTCTAGAGGTGGCTGATGGGCAGTCGGTTACGATTACGGGCAAAGCGGTCGAAACGGAAGAGGCAGAGTCGCCCTGAACTGAATCGTTTTGAAATCTAGGGAGTTGAGCAGGGTATCGCCTAACGGTTGAGTACGCGCTCAACTCTTTCGTTGTGAGGGATGGCGACAGCTACGAGAATGACAGATAGTGCATCAACAGCGCAATTTGGTCGTTTGAGAGTTGGAGACGGGTTTGAAAATCTACTAGATTCTTGAATTTTGACCCTGTTGAGCGCAGGTTGATAATGCGGGTGGCCAAATCTGAATCGATGGGCAGAATGGTTTGTAGCTCTTGCAGAGGAGCGTAGTTTGGATTGATTCGTTGGGGGTAACTGATGCTTTCGGCATCGTAGTGGCAGAAGAGGAGGATAGGCGCAAAGGCTTGGAGGTGGCGTGACGTTATCCCCAAGACAGCGGCGATATCATCTAGGGAGTAGAGCTGAAGGCCGGATTGCGTGAGGTGAACCAGCGATCGCGCCTGATGGATCGAAAGTCCGGGGAGCCGCAGCCAATCATCAACGGTCGCCCGATTAACATCAATGCGAATGCCAAGGGTGGCGGCGAATTGCAGCTCCTCTAGGCTTTGAAATCGATAGAACGGATCGCTGAGTAGGCGCGATCGCAGGGATTGACGGAAGGGTGAAAGCCAGCGAGATACCATACCACGTCTTCCTCCGTTAAGGCGTCGACTTGAGGAGTTGTCGGCGTTTCTGTTCAAACTCATATTCGGAAATGAGTCCCTCTTGACGGAGCGATTCCAGTTGGCGCAGGGCGTCGGCGATCGCCTGTACGGCGTTAGCTGATGATACGGAGGTCAGAGGCGCAGATAGTTCCAGTGCGTTGAAACGACTGTGGAATTCGGTTGCGGTTTGGAGAAAGTACCATACTGCTTCCATGAGACTTGCAATTTTTGGGATGGGTGTCCAGCTTAGCAGCAGATAGACGATCCCCCAGATGGGTTGCCCAAGATAGAACTTATGTAATCCCGATAGGGGTAAAACTGTACTGGCGATCGCTAGTCCGATCGCGATAGGTCGCCGTTTGGGCTGGCTCAGCATAGGTTGAGGTTTTGAATGACTGCAAGCGTTGAGCATCCTGACATGGAGCTGTACCGATAACAAGAAGGTCGTCTGGCTAGATCCCCGATCTTTCTCACAAAACTCACGATACAGCGTATTTAGGATTCTCCTTCCTCTAAGTTTAGCGGTTCAGCCTCAATTGTAGGCGATCGCGGACGATCGATCTGGAAGCAGATTTGGCATTTGCGTATGCTTGCATATCCTCGGATCCCATTCCCGGCATTGATTCTGCATCTTTACGGACAAACGTTGCATCTTCACAAAGACGTCAAAATACGACCTGAATGAATACGCTAGTGTGAATATTAGAGCAACTGAGGTATCAGCTTTTGTACGGATGTGAGCCTCCTGTTCATTCAATCTATGAGTTACGCAAAGCTCTCCTCACCTAATTGATCGTCCTCCGAAGGGTCTGGATGCATGCATCGGATTCAGCGTCCCCCGCTCATCAGACGGTGGTATTTGGTCAGGGTAGCTTTGTCGCCTCCAAATCTTATAGATTTTTGTCATCATTATTTTGTATAGATCGAACAGGGTTGTTGATTGCTCATCTGGTAGGGTATCTACAGTTGCGCTCTGAGCGAACTCAAACACGATTACCCTGGGTAAGGCCCTATGTGATCTATGGACTGACTTCAATACCTTCCTATCGTTTAATATTCGACTACCATCATCTAGCGATCCTGACCCATTTCTCCGGATCAGTTCGTCCTTTACCAGCTACTAGTTTTATTCAAACCACCTAAAATATCCTTCGTGTAGTTACATGACCCATCTGGCCTTCTCCGCAGAATGGTTGACACAATTTTCAGACCCGTATTCCGTCCTTGGCATAGCTGTCTCTGCAGATGATCAGCGGGTGCTTAAGCGTCATCGTGCGATCGCCAAACTTTTACATCCGGATGCCTTAGCCAATGCCACCGCCGAAGATGCCGTGTTAGCGAGCCAAATTCTGGCACGCTTAGTAAACCCTGCCTATCAAGAAATTAAAAGTGAGAATGGGCGCGCCGAAGTGCTGGCTCGCCTTCGGATGGACATTCGCTACAAATCTCGCCAAAGTCCGCCGACTCCCTCTACAGCAGAGTCCCAAGCACTGTTAGAGTCCCCCTCTCACTCTCTCGATACGCTTTACGAGGATGCGATTGCCAGTTTTGCTGAAAAGCAATATAGTCCGCTGTCGCAATTTCCGATTATCACCCCGCAGATTCTAGAACTCAACGCCATCTATCTCTATATCAAGATCGGATCTCCCGAGATTCTGGAAAAGCGAACGGGAGTTATTCCAGCGGTGGCTGCACGTCCAATCTCCTATGCTCCCGTGCCTGATGTGCCAGCAGGTAAGAGTGAGCCTAGCTACGCGGAGCGCCATGCTGAACGGGCTAAGGAGTACCTCAAAAAACGGAACTGGTCGATGGCTGTCCAAGAGTTGCGGGATGCGATTCGTCTAGAGCCAGATCGAGGGGAATTTCATGCCTTGCTGGCGATCGCCTACTTCATGCAAAACCTGCCAGGGATGGCAAAAGTTCACTGTCGTCAGGCTCTAAAGCTTGACCCCAAGAACCCATTAGCCCTGCGTTATGCTCCAAAGCTGGGTGTTGAAACGGAGACTTCAGCCCCAGCCTCCCGACCCTCACCGAAGGGCGATCGCCCCTTGTCTGCCTCTGCGCCATCTCGAGAGAATCGGAAAGGGTTGTTTGGTCTTTTTAGCAAACGCTAGCAAGACTGGGTTTGACTGTGCTGACAGAGTGAACGGTTCTCCGATTGGTTCGGTTTTCTAGCCATGGATGGTCGCGTTGGCAGGAATAAGCTGTTTTAGAATGAATGCATAGGATTGACAGGTATATTGCGTGTTCCTAAGAGCGGGTAGTAGCTTGTTAATCAGCAGTTTGGATCACCCTTTGCATTCCAAACGGTTACGTTGATAAAGCAGTTGTAATAAGCATCTGGGCAAGAATGGGATTTTTCGACTCTGACATTGTTCAGCAGGAAGCAAAGCAGCTCTTTGAAGACTATCAATCCTTGGTAGCCTTAGGATCTGACTATGGCAAGTTTGACCGAGAAGGGAAAAAAATATTCATTGAGCGCATGGAAGAAGTGATGGAGCGTTACCGCATTTTCATGAAGCGGTTTGAACTTTCCGAAGACTTCATGGCTCAAATGACGATGGAGCATCTCAAAACGCAGTTAGGCCAGTTTGGCATCACGCCCCAGCAGATGTTCGACCAAATGCAGATGACCCTAGATCGCATGAAGGCGGAAGCAGAACAGCAGCGATAGAGAGTTATTGAGCCTGACCACCTCTCGTTTAACCTATAGCCTAGGCATAAATTTTCCCCAAAGGCTCCGTTTCGGTGAGTGGGTGAGAACGCCGCCCAAGTCGTCATAAGATTTAGAGCCTAACCGTAGTGACTCGAGGTTAAGGCGACGGCTGAGGACGGGGAAACTGAGAGGCAGGCGGGAAGGATTCTGCGGGCACGCCTTTCAAAGCTTCCAGCATGAACGCTCGCCAGATGGGAGCCACATAGGTTCCGCCTGTTGCACCGACACCAATGGGGCTATAGTCGTCATTCCCGACCCACACGGCGGCTGCAAGTTGGGGCACATAGCCCACAAACCAAATGTCGCGCTCACTAGAGGTCGTACCTGTCTTACCCGCCGCAGGCCGTCCAAGTTGAGCCGTCGTCGCCGTGCCGCTATTGATGACATCCTGCAACATGCTCGTTAACGATGCCGCTGCCCACGGATCAAGTACAAGCTGTGGCTCTGGCGTGTTATCCAGCAGGACATTTCCTTCACCGTCGGTCACTTGTACAATGAGCGTAGTATCCGACTGCCATCCTCCACTAGCAAAGGTGGCGTAAGCCGATGCCATCTCTAGGGGGGTTAAATCGACTGCACCTAATGGGAGCGATGTCACAGGCTCGATCGGGCTCGTAATCCCCAGCGTGCGACAAATTTCAATCACACGGTTAATCCCTACCTCTTGGCCGAGCTTCACCGCAGGCACGTTTCGAGACATCGCGAGTGCCTGCCGTAAGGGCATGGAGCCATAAAATCTGCCGTCGTAGTTTTGAGGACTATAGTACTCATAGCCATCCGGGTAGCTAACCGGGCTATCGTCAATGATGGAGTCCGGCGTGTACTTTCCAGAGGCGAGCGCCGCGTAGTAAACAAACGGTTTAAAAGCAGAACCGGGCTGCCGCAGGGCTTGAGTCGCTCGGTTGTACTGGCTTTCCTTGTAGCTGACTCCGCCAACCAATGCCTTGATGAAGTGGGTACGGGGATCAACCGCAGCTAGGGCGATCTGATCGGCATACACTCCCTGCTGGCTCAAGCGCTGATGATTTTCCCGGATGACCCGCTCGGCCATCGCCTGGAAGTTCACATCCACAGTGGTTTGGACGCGCATTCCTCCTTTCAGCACCTCATCTTGACCAAAGCGATCGGTCAACTCCTGCACCACCGCTTCTGTAATGTAGGGCGATCGGCTGGTTTGGAAAGACTTAATTTCGCCTAGGTGGATGGGCTGCTTCAATGCAGCTTGCTCCTCCTCAGGCGTAATCCAGCCCAATTGGCGCATCCGCATCAACACGATCGCCTGCCGCTCTTTGGCTAGAGGGTAGTCCACAAACGGGCTAAATTCTTCCGGAGCCTGGATCAGCCCCGCCATCATGGCGGCTTCGGCCAGGGTGAGATCCGAGGCTTTTTTGTTGAAATAGCTTTCCGAGGCCGTTTCAACCCCGTAGTTGTTATGTCCCCAATACACCTGATTGAGGTACATCTCAAAAATCTTATCTTTGCCGAGAATTTGCTCTAACCGCAGTGCCAAAACCGCTTCTGCCAGCTTACGGCTCATGCTACGCTCTGGGGTGAGGAACAGATTCTTCACAAGCTGCATGGTCAGCGTGGAGGCACCCTCCACGGTTTGACCCTCGGTGAAGTTGCTCAGCATGGCCCGCACCACACTCACGGGATTAATGCCGTGATGGTAGAAGAAATGGCTATCCTCGATCGCCAGCACCGCTCGCTTTAGGTCAGGGGAAATTTCGTTGAGATCTACAACGTCTCGGTTCGCTTCATCGTGGATACTGTAGAGCCAGTTTCCCTTAATGTCGTAGATGTAGCTGGTTTCGGCAGGTGAGTAGTTCTGAAGGACGCGGACATCCGGCAGGTTCCGAAAGCTGATGGCCAACCCCACCAAGCCCCCAGCCACGATCGAGCTGGAAAGCATGGTAATCCCTAAAATCGTTCCGGCGGCCACTTTACACGTTGACTGAATAAAGTCTCGTGTGCTAAACGGTGAGACAGGAGAGGGATGCGGACGCGATGGCTTACGCTTGATATTGCGAGCAGTATTAGATGCCACAGCAGATCTTGACCTTAGATATTATTAACAGCGATGAGCGCTAAACCTTGACGGTTGCGAGCGAAAAATAGAGTGTTCTTATGCCAGAAGTTTTGCAATTATAGTAGCTTGGCCGCAATGGAGTTCGCCGCTGGTGTTGTCATTATTGACATAGCGACTGGCTCCACTAGAGTCATTAACGTACCTTCTAAGAGATACTGTCATAGATTTCTCTAATCGGGATACGTTTTCTGGATCAGTGTATCGAAATTCCACTGTTTCTACCTCAATCTAGCAGTTCTTCACTAATTGTTGTAATGGCTTCAGAATCGTCGATTTCATCGGTTTCCCAATCCTCTCAAGGGTTTGAGTGGCTGCATCGGGGCACGCATGAAATTTTTCCGAACCAAGATACCTCGTCCGATCCGCATGAGAATTTGATCGCACGGCTGCAACAGAGCGATCGCCCCTTACGAGTCAAGCTGGGGATTGATCCCACCGGATCGGAACTGCACTTAGGACACAGCATCGTGTTTCGCAAATTGCGGGCGTTTCAGGATGCCGGACATACGGCGGTGTTAATCATTGGTGACTTTACAGCCCGCATTGGCGATCCGTCTGGGAAATCTGACGTGCGAAAGCAGTTAACCGAGGCCGAGGTCAAGGAGAACGCTAAAACCTATCTGGATCAGGTGCGCCCGATTCTAGACTTCGACACACCAGGACGCTTAGAAATTCGTTACAACTCGGAATGGTTGTCCAAGCTGGATCTATCCAAGATTCTGGAACTGTTGGGCACCATGACCGTGGGGCAAATGCTGGCAAAGGAAGGGTTTGCGGAACGCTACAAAAAGGAAAGCCCCATTTACCTCCACGAATTCCTGTACCCGCTGATGCAGGGCTACGACTCGGTCGCTGTCCAGGCAGATGTGGAACTGGGCGGAACCGATCAGAAGTTTAACCTGGCCGTGGGGCGAGATTTACAGCGCCATTTCCAGCAGCGTCCGCAGTTTGGCTTGCTGCTGCCGATTTTGATTGGTACGGACGGGGTGCAGAAAATGTCGAAATCCCTGGCTAACTACGTGGGACTGACGGAAGATCCGCTGTCGATGTACTCTAAGCTAGAAAAAGTGCCCGATGCGCTGATTCAGGATTACTTTGAGCTGCTCACGAACCTGCCCTTGGCAGATTTGCCCGAAAACCCGCGCGATCGCCAGAAGCTTCTAGCGGTGGACGTTGTGAGTCAGTATCACGGCAAGGATGCAGCGCTAGAGGCTCAGAAAGCGGCGTTAACCCTCGTTCAAGGAAATGCGGCTCGGGCCGAAGCGGTTCCCGAATTTTCCCTTGCCTCTATTGAGTTTCCGGCCAAACTGTTCTTTATCCTAGGAGCCAGTGGATTGTGTAAAAGCAGTGGCGAAGGGCGGCGGCAAATTCAGGGCGGGGCAGTGCGCCTGGATGGCGATCGCGTCGAAGATGTGGATCTCGCCTATGCGGCGGCTCATGAGCTGGACGGAAAAGTCCTGCAAGTGGGCAAGAAAAAGTTTGTGCGCCTGGTGAAGTAAATGGATCCTCGAAATCGGATTATTGTGCCCTTGGATGTGCCGTCAGCGGATGCGGCGATCGCCCTCTTGGATCGGCTCCCAGAGGTAGGCTTTTGGAAAGTCGGCTTAGAACTCTTTGTCAGCAGTGGCACTATCGTGATTCAGGAGCTCAAGGCTCGGCAGAAGCGGATCTTTCTGGATCTGAAGTTCCACGACATTCCCAACACGATGGCCGGAGCCTGCCGCGCCGCCGCCCGCTACGGGGTCGATCTCATCACCGTCCACGCTACCGCCGGGGAAGCTGCCCTGGAAGCTGCCCAGAAAGCCGCTGTAGAAGGGGCAACCGCTGCCGGACAACTGCCGCCGAATCTGATTGCCGTGACGGTTTTAACCAGCATCTCGGCGCGATCGCTTGCCCATGAATTAAAAATACCCCTGGAACTGCCGGATTATGCCCTGCAAATGGCACTCATGGCGCAGGATTGCGGACTAGCAGGAGCCGTTTGTTCCCCTCAGGAAGCCACCGACCTTAAACGGGTGTGCGGCGATGGGTTTCTGCTGGTGTGTCCGGGGGTGCGACCCAAATGGGCTGCTGCTGGCGACCAACGGCGATCGCTCACCCCGGCGGAAGCGGTGAAGGCAGGAGCCGATTATCTGGTGGTTGGTCGTCCGATTACGGCTGATCCTGATCCTGGGGCGGCATTCCAACGGGTGTGTGATGAACTGGTGGCCTAGCGGTCTGGGACTGCTGGGAGCGACCGCCCTGACGTTATCCCTGCTGAACCCGGCGATCGCAGCTCAAAGTCCTGAGGAGTCCGATACCGATCCTCAATTTATTCGGGAGGCGATCGCCTGTCCGACGGATTTAGAGGATCTCACCGCGATGCTGTTACGGGATTTGCCCAGTTATGCCAATCGCGTGAATCAGCGATGGTATGAATTGGACGACCATGGGGCGCAACCGGGTTACGTCCTTCTAGCCAGTCAACCGGAGTTTGAGCCACTGACCCTGGGGCCAGGTTCGTATGCTCCTTCCGAATCCGCGAAGGACGACGATATTCGCCAGGTCTTCTTCACCACCCTAGAGCGGCAGTACGTGGCCGATGGTGCGGTCAGTCTGCAATATCATCACTGGTTATTTCTCACCTACGCCGATCAACGGTGGTGGGTCGTCACCCTAATGTCCCAACTTGCAGACTTCCCCGACGGGCAGATTCTCGCCCCTCCCGAAGATACGGGACAGGGGGTCGTAGCGCAGGCGGTGCGGCTTTGGTTGCGCGATTGTCAGAATCGGGCGGTTGAGCCATTGAGTGCGCTGCCGCCGTTCGAACTGGGTGCAGCCATGAGGGATTCGGCCAACAGTCGGCGATAGAGGTCGCTCACCTGGGCTCCCGCAGAGGTCCAGGTAAAGGCTTCCTGGACGTGACTAGAGGCTTTAGTCTTAAGAGTATTCGCCCATTGGGGGTTGCCCAAAATGCGGGCGATCGCCCGGGCAAAGGCAGAGGCATCACCGACGGGAACCAATAATCCCGTTTCTTCGGGAATAACGGTAAACTTCAGTCCTCCCACATCGGAGGCCACAACGGGGGTTTCGCAGGCCATGGCTTCTAGGGCAACCAGGCCAAAGGGTTCGTACTGACTAGGCACCACGCAAACATCAGCCGCCGTGTAAAACAACGGTAGGCGACTGTGGCGAATCCGGCCTGCAAAATGAACCTTTTCCGAAAGGCCGAGGGCTTGAATTTCCTGCTCTAAATGCTCCCGCTCATGGCTGGCCGTACCGGCATCGTCACCCACGAGAACGACTTGGAATTGGGTAAAGGGTTCATAGCCTCCTGGCTCGCCTTGACTTAGGCACTGGCAGGCCTCTAGCAGGGTATCGATGCCCTTACGGGTATCAAAGCGCCCGACGTAGAGCAAGATGGGAATATCCACGTCAAATCCCAGCAGCGATCGGGCTTCCGCTTGGGGGATACGGTGGAACGTGGAGAGGTCTGTCCCCCCTGGAATGAGCAGCGCTGGGCAGTCGGGCGCTTGGGATTGCACGGTGCATAGTTCGTCGGGGCTGGTGACAATCACGCGGTCGGCATGGGTCAAGATCTCCCGCTCGGTATCCAGGCGGGTTTGGGCGATCGCCGGACGTTCAGCTAACGCACCGTACTCATCTGTGGCTAAGGAGTGGCAGGTATGCACCCACAGCACATTATTTTCCTGTTTGAGATGCAGGCCAATCCAGCCCGATAGCCAGTAGTGGGTGTGAATGAGGGGATAAATGGTGGCTTTCTTGGTTTGGAACGTTTGGAAAGCGTCGATGAATTCGGGAAGGTGATCAAAAATCTGGTCACGGGAGAGGGGAGTAAGCGGGCCAGCTTCTAATCGAACGGTGCGACAGTGGGGCGCATGCTCAACAATAGTGGGCAGATTGGAGTCTGTTTTGCGGGTGTAAATATCGACCTGCCATCCCAGCTTTGCCAAGGTTTCGCCAATTTGTCGAACATGGATGCGCTGACCGCTGATGCGTCCTTCAACAGTCTCGGCATCGGGGTCAGGATCGGCTTCGATCGAAATCAGAGCGATCGCCTGGCGGGTGGGGGCATTCACGCTGCTGGAATTGGGGTAACCTACCGCTGTTCCAGGGACGTTTTTGGGGGAAGACTGACTCATTGAAATACCCTGTATTAAAAACAGATGCAAAGCCCTATCCTAACCTGAGTTCGGAAATCGCCCAGCGCTACGTGTCCTCTTTCTCCGATGGTTGCAGGGCGATCGCCCGTTTCGCTTGCCACTGGTTGACCTTATCGCTCAATACTTCCCGCTGATTAATCAAGTAAATACTCACCAGGGTGAGCACCACCCCGACGCTTTGAATCGGGCTGAGCACTTCCGCCAGAAACAGGTTGCCAAACAGCAGCGCAAACACTGGGGTCAGGAATGTTAATGCGACTAAACTGGTTAAATTACCGCTGGAGGCAAAGTAAAAGAACAGTCCGTAGGCGATCGCACTGCCCAAAATGGTGGAGTAGCTGAGGGCTAGCCAGTCGGCACCGTTCAACAAATCCCACTGGTGGGTTTCGGAAACGGCAGATAGGACAAACAGCGGAATGCCCCCCAGAATCATGTGCCATCCGGTCGCCGTAATCGGATCGGCATAGCGGCTGACATAGCGCACCATTACCGTTCCAATCGCCATCGCCAGCGACGCCAGCAGCATTAACCACTGCCCGTTTTGGAACAGCGCTTCTAGCAGAGCGATCGCGTCTACCGAAATCTCTGAAACATTCAAATTTCCTTGTAGTAGGGACACAATCCATTCATCGGGGAGTCCCAGCAAGCTAATGCCAATCACGCCGATCAGCAATCCCAGCCAGCCAAACCCGCCCACCACTTCGCCAAAAAGAATCCGCGCCATAATCGCTACGGCTAGCGGTTGGGAATCAATCATCACCGAGCCTAAGCCTGCACCCGTGCGAACCAAGCCTTCCGCAAGGAACCCCTGAAACAATGCCCCATCAAACAGAGCAAATAGCCCAATCCAGAGCCATGCCATGCCGCCTTTCGGCTGCGATCGCTTCAACAATGCCGCAACGATCAAAATCAAAATCCCCGCAGGCACCAGCCGCACGCCTGCCATAAACATGGGTGTCGTGTGGGGAATCGTCCCTTTCATCGCTACCATTGCGGTGCCCCATAGGAAAAAGGGCGCAATCATGAGGAGCGAGGCAAAGGGGAGCTTAGACTCAGAGGATTTCAACAGCATGAAGCACTCAGGCGCGATCGCGCAGACAAATCTCGAACGACGTATCTTTAGATCAGTATCACTTGGTTTTGTGTATTTCTGTGTACTGGCATGAATGAATTCTTAAAAAAAGTGCTAATAAGCCTCCCAAGTTAAGGCAGACTAGAAGATCAGTCCGTTTGGCATACGTTATCCACGTTTGTTTGATTTGCCCATGATTTGGCCTTTTAAGCGTCCGTTTCGTAAACAAATTGCCCGAATTGAAATTTCAGGGGCGATCGCAGGCACAACCCGGAAGCAGGTTCTGGATGCCCTGAAGACCGTCGAAGACCGCAAGTTTCCGGCACTGCTGCTGCGGATTGATAGCCCTGGCGGCACCGTTGGCGATTCCCAGGAGATCTATAACGCCCTCAAGCGGCTGCAAGACAAGGTCAAAATTGTGGCTAGCTTTGGCAATATCTCGGCATCGGGCGGGGTGTACATCGGCATGGGTGCGCCCCATATCGTGGCGAATCCGGGCACGATTACGGGCAGCATCGGCGTGATCCTGCGCGGAAACAATATTGAGCGGTTGCTAGAACGGGTAGGGGTATCCTTTAAGGTGATTAAGTCCGGCCCCTACAAAGATATTCTGGCCTTTGATCGGGAACTGACCGATCCGGAAAAGCATATTTTGCAAGAGCTGATCGACACCAGCTACCAGCAGTTCGTCCAAACCGTGGCGGATGCCCGAAACCTAGCTGTAGAAACGGTTCGTAGCTTTGCCGATGGGCGCATTTTTACCGGAGAGCAGGCGCTAGACTTGGGCGTTGTTGATCGATTGGGTACGGAGGAAGATGCCCGACGCTGGGCGGCGGAACTGGCAGGACTTGACCCAGAAACGACCCCCTGCTACACCATTGAAGAACCCAAGAAACTGCTCAGTCGCCTCGTTTCAGGAGGTAAAGCAGGCGCTACACAGAGCCGCATTTCGTCTAGTATGAATTGGCTAGAATTCGAGTTATCGACGAGTGGGCTACCGCTGTGGCTCTATCGTCCCTAGGCAGCAGAATGGAGGACTTCAGCGTGCAGTGGAGCGTTCAGGCAATTCGTGGAGCAACTACCGTTCCGGTTAATTCTAAGGAGGCGATGGCAGAAGCGGTGAGCGAGTTGTTGGATGCCCTGGAGAAGCTGAATCAGCTAGATCCAAACGACATTATTAGCGCGACGTTTTCCGTGACGCGGGATTTGGATGCGGTTTTTCCAGCGGCGATCGCCCGTCAGCGACCGGGATGGGATCGAGTTCCCCTCCTGGATGTGCAGCAAATGCATGTGCAGGGAAGCCTAGAACGGTGTATTCGATTTCTAATTCTAGTCAACACGCCAAACCCGGAGATCCACCATCCCTATCTGCGAGGAGCAAAGGCTCTGCGGCCGGACTGGGGGTAACCCTAGAACTCACGCTGAGCGTAAACAACGGTGGCGATCGCCAATAAAACGACAACGTACAGCAGTCCGTACAGGGCGTTATTGAGCAATTCCGGCGGCGGCGGTAAGGTACTGAGACCGTACACCGCCTGATTCTTTAGATCTAGCCGCGATAGGTCAGGTAAAACGAGGTAGGTCCAGTGGGTCAAACGCTCGATCGTCGGACTTTCGGTATTTTGGGTCAGCAGGACAAGATCGCGGCTAAGATGCCCCATCAAGTACACGGCGGCGGTGAGTACCGTTGCTAGGAGCGTGCTGGTAAACACGCCAAACAGAATGGCGACTGCCGTAATCAAAATCAGCTCTAAAAGTAGGAAGACGGCGGCTAGGCTCAGACTACCTGCCGAATAGGCAACCCCGTTCACACTCAAAACTCCCAGATAAATAACCATCATGGCGGCGACCATCACGGTAATGACTGCCGAGAGTCCCAAGTGCTTGCCGATAATGAACTCAGCAGGCGTGAGGGGCTTCGCATTCAGTACATAAACCGTCCGTTTCTCAATTTCCCGATTAACCAGTCCCGTGCCGACGAAGATAGCCACAATCAAGCCGGAAACGCCGATTCCCGCAATTCCCAAATCCAGCAACATCTTGCCCTCGGTGCCCACCGCTAAGTCCGGTAGCAGAAAGTTAGCTAGAATCAGCACCAAGGCAAAAATGCCAATCAGGTAAAGGAGGCGATCGCGAATCACTTCACGAAATACGTTGGTGGCTACTGCCCAAATTCGCCGAATGTTCACCGAATTGACCTCAACCCATACGTCATCCAGGGTACCCGTTTCAGCGTTAAAAGTGTGCGTTCCCTAGACGGTGTTAACCTTCCGTTTCAATGGTGAGCACCTGCGGCGGCGTCGCATCCGGTGGATAGATGAAATCAAGTTCTACCAAGCGACGCTGACCGGGCGGAATCCGAATCTTAACCAGGGGTTCTCCAGCCTGCCCCCGCTGCTGCACGATATGGAAATAGCGGGTTTGCGGCACTTTGAATTCATCCGTATAGCGAAGGCGCACCGTGCCTCGGAAGAAGATTTTGGAATCTGGTGGATTCGAGAACAGCAGCTCATTCTCCATCAGTTCGTTCTGATATGGAGTTTGGATCATGAGGGTGATGGCCTGAGTGTCGTCGGTTGGATTGTGGAGCGGCATCGTCAGATCGTACAACACCCCATAGTTGCCGTGGGCGCGATACGCGGTGTCCGGATAGCGCACGAGCATGGGCGCACTCTGCACCTGCTCAGTACCGAACGTATTGCGATCAACCGTACTCAGGACGTAGGAAATGCGGTTGCCTGGATCTGGAATCGTTAAATCCTGGGATTCCGTGGAGTCGGTTAATTGTGCAGCCCAGACCGAGCCTTCCGCCACGCCTGCAACCCGTCCGTAATAAAACCGGGTGAAGAAGCGACTATTCGGGTCGGTCGGGGGATGGTCACGGGGGCCAGACAAATCGCCTGTTTGGAGGAGATATTCCCACTCAGCTTGGGTTGGAACTCGTTCCGCGCCCGTTTCCGTTTTGGGGGCATACATGGCTAGGCTAGCCACATACACCGGGCCGTTGGTTTGGACGCGGAGTAATAGCGATCGCCCATTGGTGGGTAACGGTCGATCCTCAGACACTAAGGATCGCACCGTCGCAGACGCACTGCTACTCGAAACATTGGTTACGGTGGCTTGTTCCACGAGCGGCAGCAGTAAGCTACCCTGCGCCAGGGTTCCATCAACAGGCACCGTCAGCCGTCGCAGGGGGATAGGCACATTGGCCAGCAAATAGGTTTCACCCGCTGGAATGCGCACCTTATCCGGCCATTGGGGTTGGCGAATTTCGCGCAGCAAATCGTTCATTGTTCGGCTACCGGGGCCTGAATAAACGGTTCCCAGGGGATTCGCCACATAGGACGGCAAGGAATTGAAGGGGGCTTCCTGGCTCAGATAGGTTGCGCCTTGCAGCACCTCAAGGGTAATAGTTTCGTCAGTGGGATTGTGTACCAAGATGCCCAAGTAAAGCGTACGGGTGTCGTCCGGCGTGAGGCCACGGGCAATATGGTGAGCAAACATGTCGAACCGCCCCTCTAGTGGATAGTTGAGGTGGGCAGATGCCACAGCCATGTCATCTGGCGGAAAGGTGGAGAGCAAGATACCGTCGCGCTGTACCAGTTCTGGGCTGTTGCTGTTGAAAACAGGGGTTGTATCCAGACTTCCAGGAAGGGGACGGATTTCTTCTTGGGGTTGGCGAACTTGCCGCGAAATCGGCGCAGCAGGCTGCAAGTCTAGGTTTGGCAGCGCAATCGTTTGAGCAAAAACAAACATGGACAGAAAGGTCAGCATGGATAACTCCAACAAGCACCAGCACAAGCAAATGGAGGCGATTGTATCGCGTCTCCAGGGGAGAATCGCGTCCTGAAATCTGCTCCGATAATGGAACGATGGACATGGCCTTAGGGTTCAAAAGAGTCGCGAGGGTATAGAGATTAAGGTTAGCCATACACAATCCGCGTTTTGAGTAATCTGTGCCTTCAACGGCGTTCCGCAAAGCGACGCAATCCATGACAGAACAGAGACGCCAGATAAACTCAGACGTGGCGGCACGCAAATTGAGCGTTTTGCCTCAAACCGAACATACACCGCGTGCTGCTAAACGTTTGAACCATAGACCATTTACAAAAATACACTGTCATTCACAATACCATCTGAGTGAACGCTCTTAGCTGTTGATACGGCGATCGCCCTTTATCGTTAGGATCACTACGCTGGCAGAGCATACCATCCCTCTCGTCACCCTAGCGTCCGTAAATCCCGAAGGTTGACCCTGGCGATCGCAGGAATGATTAGGAAGGGAACTTACGTATAGTAAGTACATCACTTCTGGTTTCCCATCAGGACAGGTTGTAGCTACAAGCGCTACCGTTCCGCCTCAAAGGCCGCAAGCTGGAGCGATCGCTGCAGGTCTGCGAGTTCGTCCCGATGCGCCGTGACCGTCAACACCCGCTGCGACTGTAGGGAATCTGTTGGATGGGCATCGATTTGGAAGGTCACCTGTTCTGGACGCTCCGATCGTTTCCAGTAGAACAGCCCTGCCCCTGGAGCCAGTACCACCAGGAATGGAAAAAATTGTCCCGCTTGGGGGAATAGCAGTGCTAAAACCAGCGACAGGCAAAGAATTCCAACTCCTGCCAGAAAGGTGAGGAAGATTGCCAAAAAGTAACTTGGCCGCACAACTCCTTCCAAGGTGACTTGATTTTCATCTGGATCGATGGAAATAACGCGATAGG
This sequence comes from Synechococcales cyanobacterium T60_A2020_003, assembly GCA_015272205.1. Classification (NCBI taxonomy): domain Bacteria; kingdom Bacillati; phylum Cyanobacteriota; class Cyanophyceae; order Synechococcales; species Synechococcales cyanobacterium T60_A2020_003. The sequence goes on from JACYMB010000141.1 coordinate 27,812, forward strand.
CGCGTTCCAGGAAATAGTGGCGCAGTTTTTCCAAAATCGAATCTTCGGATTCGGTAGTTATCAGCCGAATAACCTCCGTACGATCTTTTGTAGAGGCACGAATGAAGAACAGGAGGCCGATGCCTAGTAAGAGGGTGAGGAATGCAGTTGAGGCCAGAACGGGACTATCCATGAGTGCTGTAAAACGTCTTTACCAAACTTAATTATCCTCGGATTCCGATCACTTTTATGGCGATCGCCCTTTGTCCTCCAGAAGACTCACGAAAAAGATTGCCCCGCCAATATCCTGCGGAATCCCGGCCTGCAACTGCTCCAGCGTATAGCTAGAGGTGTCCTGAACGGAACTGAGCAGGATGCGATCGCCGCGCTGTAGGCGATAGAGGGCTTGATCGACCTCCTCCCGTGACCAATCCGGCTCTAGATGCTGGCGAAGGTGAAAGAGGGGTAAATAGTTTTCTGAGCCTGTTTGGAGATCGCGATCCCGAATGGCAGCGAGTAACTCCTCGTCGGTATGGCTGGAGTTTGGGGATGAGCCAGAGTTTGGGCGTTGCGTTCTGAGGAATCGCAGATAGTTTCGGAGTAATTGGTCACAGCAAGAAGCACACCGTATTGAGAATAAGGCGTTTCCTTCA